>CAYRNE010000151.1:0-6993 GCA_964425245.1 uncultured Devosia sp. | reverse complement strand
AAATCGCGGAGTCGACCTCGGAGGTGAAGATGCCGTAGTCGACGTCCGGCACCTGCGCGAGCCAGGTGGCGAAATCCTGCCAGACCGGCTGGCCGCCGAAGAAGTCGTCGTTCTGCTGGTAGGCCTCGCCTTCACGCGCGCGGGTCCACGTGCCGACCGCCCCGGTGTTGGAAAGGATCGCCTGGTAGAAATCGACGTCGCCGGCCCAGATCGTCTTTAGGAAGTCGACCGCGGCGGCCTTCTCCTCGGCGGGCGAGGACGCGAGCACATACCAGCTCGAGCCGCCCCAGTTGGAGGCGTTTGCCGAGCCCTCGACGTCGAGCCGCGGCACCGGGGCGATCGCCCACTTGCCCGCGTCGCCCGCGGCATTGGCCTTGATCGTGCCGACGATCCAGACCCCGATCGGCACGGCCGCGACGTCGCCGCCGGTGAAGGAATTGGTGAACTCGGTCCAGCCCGAAACGGGCTTGGCAAGTCCGTTGGCCCAGATCTTCTGATAGACCTCGAGGGCCTCCCTGAAGACCGGGTTGCCAACGAGGTTCAGCTCGCCGTCGGGCGTGAAGTACCACTGGCCTGCCGAATTCAGCATCATGCGAATCCAGCCGACTTCGTTGTAGTCGATGCCGAAGAGTTCGTGGCCGGTCTTTTCCTTGACGGTCTTGCCGATTTCGATCAGCTCGTCCCAGGTGACGTTCTCGAGGTCGGCGGCGGTGAAGCCGGCTTCCTCGAAATAGTCGGAACGATAGAAGAGGCCGGTGACGCCCGAGTCGAACGGTAGCGAATAGGACTTGCCGTCAACCGTCGCGGCCGCGACCTTATAGGGCGCAAACTGCGACATATCGATGTGATCGCTGAGGGGCTCGAAGGCACCCGGGAAGGAAAGCAGGTACTTCTTGGCCTGATCGTCCTGGATCAGGACGATGTCGGGCAGGCCCTGGGTATTGTTGGCGAGCAGCGCCGTCTGCAGCTTGGCGCGGATGTTGTCCTGCGTGTCAACGTCTTCGATGATGATGTTGACGTCGGGATGGTCCGCAGCATAGCGCGCTGCCGCCTCCCGCATGGCCGCGCCATTGAAATTGGTATCCCAGCACCAGACCGTCACGTCGACGGCCGAGGCGGCGCCGATGCCCAGCATGGTCATGCCGACGGCAAGGCCGGCCACGCCGCGCCACCGCGAAGCGATGTAGTTCATGAACTCCTCCCTGTCGTTCACGAGGCAGTTGCGTCTGCCTCCGCGAGGCATTGTTAGCTGGCGGTCCGGGGGAGCGCAATAATTCAGTAAATATTTATCCCGCCACGCCCCCGGCTTGCGGGGGATTTCGGGTGCTGCCGCGCCACACGGGGGTCGAGGCGAGCTGCAGGCGCTTGGCGAGGTCGCGGCCGGCGGCGCGTTCGAGCAGCAGTTCGACCGCCGCTTCGCCGATTTCCTCGGACGGCAGGCGAATGGTCGAAAGCGGCGGGTTGAGAAATTGCGCGACCGAGATGTCGTTGAAGCTTGCCACGGCCACATCGTCGGGAATCGTGAGGCCGAGCTCGTGGATGGCGCGATAGGCACCGACCGCCATGTTGTCGTTGGCCGTGACGATGACGTCCGGGGGAGGCTGGCAGGAGAGCAGCCGCTTCGTGAGGGCATAGCCGCTCTGCTCCGTATTGTTCTCGGTGAGGCAGAGCCGTTCCTCGAACCGTCCGGCCTCCCGCATCCACTGCATATAGGCCTGGCAACGCTTCTCGGGCGTCGTCCGCACAACGCCATTATAGACGTCGACCCAGCCGGCGAAGGCGATGCGCCGGTAGCCCATGCCGTTGAGCGCTGAGAGCAGCTTGCGCATCGCCTGCATCAGATCGCTTTCGACGCTGTCGACCGCGTCGTTCGCCGGCGCGAAGTCGGCGAAGACCACGTTCCGGTTGTGCCGGGTGATCCACTCGATCTCGTCGTTGTCGTGCCGCCCGATGACGATGACACCGGAGGCGCCGCGCAGGATCGAAGGCTCCGGCAGCGCGTCCGTGTGATAGACCTTCACCGTCTCGATCTTGAGCGCGTGGCAGCGGCTCTCGATCCCGAGGCGCAGCCCGACGTAATAGGGATCGACGAGTTCCTGTTCGGGCCGCAGGAAGTGGACGAGCGCCACCTTGCTGAGGCCCTGCTGCGCGGCGCGGTTGCGATTGCGCGGGGTGGCGTAGTTCAGGGCCTCGGCCGTCTCGATGATGGCCTGACGCTTGCGGGGCGAGACGGAGAGGGTCGAATCGAAGTTCAGCACGCGCGAGACCGTCGTCGGCGATACTCCCACCGCGTCCGCGATTTCCTTGATCGTGACCATTCTCGTGCGTCCCCGGACGCGGGGACCGGCCAGCGCCGGCCGCCTCGCCTGCGCGCCCGGCATAGGCCACCGCGCGGCCAGTTCGCAAGTCGGAAGCTGCGCCATCCGGCCCCGATCCGCCCACTGCCGCGCAGCACACCCGAAGAAAAAGGGGCGCCGCAGCGCCCCTTTTCCGAGCCCCCGATTTTTTCCTTTCAGGCCGACTGGGCCTCGACCAGTGCCGCTGCGGCTTCGTGCAGCGCTCGCCCGTCGATGCCCGCGGCATCCATATCGGCGTACCACTGATCGATCGTCGGCTGCGCCGCTTCCTTCCAGCGGGCCGTCTCGGCCTCGTCGAGTGTGACGATGTTGTTGCCGAGGTCCTGAGCGATCTTGAGGCCGACCTTGTCGCCCTCGTCCATGGCCCGGCCAAAGGCGCGCGCGGTCTCGAGGCCGGAGTTCTCGTCGATGATCGCCTTGAGGTCGGCCGGCAGCGAATTGTAGCGGTCGAGGTTCATCGTGAACCCGAAGGTTTGCGTGTAGAGACCGTGCTTGCCGGAGAAGCCGGTGTGGTTATGCACCAGTTCGGCGACCTTGAGGGAAGGTGTCACCTCCCACGGAATCGTCGTGCCGGAGATGACGCCGGTCGAGAGCGCCTCGGGCACCTGCGGCACCGGCAGGCCGACGGGCTCGGCGCCGAGCCGGGTCAGCATGTCGTTGATGATGCGCGAGCCGCCGCGGATCTTCATTCCCTGAAGGTCCTCGAGCTTGGTCACCGGATCGACCGTATGGAACAGACCCGGGCCGTGGGCATGCACGCAGAGCAGCTTGATGCCAGCGAACTCGTCCATCGAATTGGCTTCGACATACTGCTGGAAGGCAACGGAGGTAGCCTCGCCGGTCGTCATCAGGAACGGCAGCTCGAAGACCTCGGACTTCGGGAAGCGTCCGGGCGTATAGCCGAGCACGGTCCAGATGATGTCGACCACGCCGTCCTTGGCCTGGTCGTAGAGCGTCGGCGGGGCGCCGCCGAGCTGCATGGCCGGGTAGAGTTCGAACTTCAGACGGCCGCCCGACGCTTCTTCCACGCGCTTGGTCCAGGGTTCGATGGCCTGCGCAGGGATCGTGGCCTGCGCCGCCAGCATCTGGTGCACGCGCATGGTGGTCGCGTCCTGAGCGCGCACGATTGCGGGCGATGCCAGCAGCGCCGAGCCCGCCGCAGCGCCCGTCAGAAATGTACGTCTGTCCATAGCTCTCCTCCCTAGCTTGTTGGACTATCCGATAGAATTTCGGTGCGCAAAAATGAGAAGTTCCGTGTTTTGCATAACCGCAGCGGTATGCGTCCTGCTCCCGGACACCGTCACGCCAGTCCCGATTCCTCGGCCACGAGATCGATCGCATGCCGGTGTAGCGCGCGGCCGTCAACGCCACGTTCCTCGCTCTGAACGTACCATTGATCGATGGTCGGCTGCACGGCGGTCATCCAGCGTGCCGCCTCGGCTTCGTCGAGGGTCACGATCGAATTGCCGAGGTCCTCGGCCGCCTTCCGGGCCCTCGCATCGTATCTATCGGTCACGGCGCCCATCTCGCGGGCCATGGGGACGCCGGTCCCCTCGTCGAACAGCGGCCGCAGGTCTTCGGGAAGCCTGAGATAGGCAGCTTCGTTCATCGCGAAGAACAGCACCTGGGTGTAAAGACCGCGTCCCCCTCCGACCTCCACGTGATGGTGGAGCATTTCGGAGGTGCGGAAGGCCATGGTGATGTCCCAGGGCAGGGTCGTCCCGTCGATGACGCCACTGACGACGGCTTCGCCGAGCTGGGTGATAGGGATGGTGATCGGCTCGGCGCCGAGGCGCGACAGCATGTCGTTGACGAGGCTGGAGCCGCCACGGATCTTGAGACCCTTGAGATCCTCGAGCTTTTCCACCGGCCGATTGACATGGATGAGCCCCGGCCCATGAGTCGTCGCCGCGAGCAGCTTCACGCCCGCGAACTCCTCCATCGAATGGGCCTCTACGAAGCGATGGAGCGCCGCGGAACTGTTGGCGCCGTTGGTCATGAGGAACGGCAGCTCGAATGTCTCGGTCTTCGGGAAGCGTCCCGGCGTGTAGCCGATCGATGACTGGGAGAAGTCGACCACGCCGTCCTTCACCTGGTCGTAAAGCGATTGCGGTGAGCCGCCGAGCGCCATGGCGCCGTAAAGCTCGATCCTGATCCGTCCGCCGGACCTCGCCTCGATGCTCTTTGTCCAGGGCGCCACGACCTCGGCGACCGTCGAGGTCTGGAGCGGGGTGAGCGTATGGTAGCGAAGGACGATGACGTCCTGCGCCAGCGTTTCCCCGGCGAGCGTGAGCAGACCCGCGGTGCTGCCCATCAAGAAGCTGCGTCGATCCATCGGTGGTTCCCCTGCCCTGCCTCGGCTGCCGCCGCGACCATACACCGGCGCCGGATTTTGAGGAGTCCCGACGCCGCAGGCTGGTTACCGCCGCTCAGTAGGGCAGTCCGACGTAGTTCTCCGCCAGCGATGCGGCGGCGGCATCGGAACTCGCGAGATAGTCGAGCTCGGCTTCCTGGAGCCGCTGGCCGACCGGGCCGTCCTCGTCGAAGCGGTGCAGCGTCCGCGTCATCCAGGCCGAGAAACGCTGCGCCTTCCAGACGCGCGAGAGCGCCCGAGCGGAATAGGCGCCGATGCCCGCCGTCGAACTCTCGGCGTAGTAGTCGCGGAGGGCCTCGAAAAGGTAGTGAACGTCGCTGGCGGCAAGGTTGAGGCCCTTGGCACCGGTCGGGGGCACGATGTGCCCCGCGTCGCCGCAGAGAAAAAGGCGGCCGAAGCGCAGCGGTTCGGCGACGAAAGAGCGCAGCGGCGCGACCGATTTTTCGATCGAGGGGCCCGTCGTCACCGCCTCTGCCGCTTCCTCGGGAAGCCGCCGGCGCAACTCGTCCCAGAACATCTCGTCGGTCCAGCTTTCCGGATCGGTGCCGGCCGGCACCTGCACGTAGTAGCGCGAGCGGCTCTGCGAGCGCATCGAGCAGAGCGCGAAACCCCGTTCGTGATTGGCATAGATGAGCTCGTCCGCCGCCGGCGGCACGTCGGCGAGAACGCCGAGCCAGCCGATGCCGTAGGTCCGCTCGAAATGCTGTATCGCGGCTTCCGGTACGCTGCGCCGCGAGACGCCGTGATAGCCGTCGCAGCCGGCGATGAAATCGCAGTCGAGTCGGCGCTCGCTGCCGCCCTCGCGCCAGGTGACGCTCGGGGCGTCGCCGTCGAAATCGTGCAGCGTGACGGCCTCCGCCTCGTAGTGACTCGCGAGCCCCTTGGCCGCGCGCGCGTCCATCAGGTCGCGCGTCACCTCCGTCTGTCCGTAGACGAGGACGTGCTTTCCGCCCGAGTGGCGCTTCAGGTCGATCCGGTGCAGCCGGCCGGCGAAGGCGAGGCCGATGCCGTCGTGAACGAGCGCATGCGCGTGCATGCCGGCGCCGACGCCGGCCTCGTCCATGAGCCCGGCCGTACCTTGCTCGAGCACGCCGGCGCGGATACGACCGAGCACATGCTCCCGGGTCCTGAGTTCGAGGATCACGTTGTCGATGCCGGCCTCGCCGAGCAATTGCCCGAGCAGCAGGCCCGCGGGCCCGGCGCCGACGATCGCCACCTGCGTCCGCATCAATAAAGCAGCCAGAGCAGGAACAGCGTGATCGGCGGAAAGATCACGAGCAAGGTCGTGCGGATCACGTCGGAGAGCACGAAGGGCAGCACCCCGCGGTAGGTCTGGCCGAGCGAGGTGTCCTTCGCCATGGCGTTGATGACGAACAGGTTCATGCCCACCGGCGGCGTGATCAACCCGACCTCGACGACGATCAGGATGAGGATGCCGAACCAGATCGCGAATTCCTCCGGCGGCAGGCCGAAATCCAGCGCAGTGACGATCGGATAGATGACCGGCACCGTCAGCAGCACCATGGAAAGCGAATCCATGAAGCAGCCGAGGACGAGATAGAACAGCAGGATGAGGATCAGGATGATCCAGGGATTGAACCCCTGGTCGGCGACGAAGGACGCAGCCGCCTGCGGCAGCTGGCTGAGCGCAAGGAAGTTGTTGAGCGCCGCCGCGCCCAGGATGATGACGAAGATCATGCCGGTCGTGCGGGCCATCTGCAGGATCGAGGCAACGAAGGCGTCGCGCTTCAATCCGCCGTTGACGAAGGCGATGATGCCGGTTCCGGCCGCCCCGATGGCGGCCGCCTCGGTGGGCGTGAACCAGCCCAGATAGATGCCGCCGATCACGAGGAGGAAGACCAGCAGGACCGGCCAGATCGAGACGAGTAGCCTCAGGCGCTCGCCATAGGGCACGCGCGGATAGGGCTGGCCGGCGTCCTGCGGCCTCAGGCGCGCCGTGATGCCGATGGCGATGATGTAACCGATGGCGGCAAGGATGCCGGGGACCATCGCCGCGATGAAGAGCTTGGCGATGTTCTGCTCGGTGAGGATCGCGTAGATGACGAGAATCACCGAAGGCGGGATCAAGATGCCGAGCGTGCCGCCGGCGGCAAGCGTGCCGGTCGCGAGGCTGCCCGAATACCCGTGCTTTCTGAGCTCCGGCAGGGCGATCTGCCCCATGGTCGCGGCGGTCGCGAGCGAGGAGCCGCAGATGGCGCCGAAGCCGGCGCAGGCGCCGATCGCCGCCATGGCGACGCCGCC
>CAYRNE010000150.1:0-6998 GCA_964425245.1 uncultured Devosia sp. | reverse complement strand
ATACTGTTACCTATCCGTCCGGTCTGATGTGTTACCTATCAGCCCGGTCGTTCAGGATACACGCATAAGAAGAGGCAGAGGCCTACTCGGATGTCCCTGCGTGTTAACTCCAGCAATAGGACAAGAGCGTTCAGCAAATGACGAAGGAGGTTTCTCTCGCTGTATATCTTTGGCATGCGGTTCAAAATCCTCAACCCCGTGTAGCCAAGACCTGCCGGAGGTCAGAGATTGGCGGTTGGAGGGGCATGTCGGAGATTAGGCTGATTCTTTGTCTGAACGTTGGATCGTCATCCCTGAAGCTGTCGCTCTACCGAACTTGGGAACGGTGTTGAGCGCCTATGCATGCGCGACGCAGTGGATCGACTGGGTACCGATCAGACCTTGAGCCTGCAAAGCTTGTCGCGCGGCAGGTTCGCTGACGAGTCCCTAGGCCACGCGACACTTGTCGATGCCTTAGGCTGAACCCTCGATGCGATAATTTCCCACGGTTATGGTACGCCATCCGCCGTCGGGCATCGGGTCGTCCATAGCGGGCCCATTTACGATCGGCCGCAGTTGCTTATAGCGGAAGTTCTGGAAAATTTGCGTTCATTCGCCTCCGTCGCCTGCTTCATGTGGCAGCGGAGATCGAAGCGATCGATACCATTCGACGCCTGGATCATCATGTTCTGCAAGTCGCTTGCTTCGACACATCGTTCTTCGCTGCACGCATGCGAGGCCGTGGAACTCTATTGCAGACAGGCGAGGGAGCACATCGGCGGACCGCTGACCGTCTTCACCCATGTGTCGCGATTCTCCTCGCCCGCCCGGTGCGGGCGCGTCTCCTGTGGGGCGGGACCATTTCATCCGCCAAGCCCCTCGAATTCCGTGATGCCTGATCGAATCGCAATACGCAGCTCGGTGTTCGCAAAGATAGGCCAAGATCAGGCCTGGGCTATCGGTAATCGGCGGCGTCGATGACTGCGCGGAAGAACGCTCCTTCCGAGTTGAAGTGAGCCGAACCGAAGTACCAGCCTGCTTGGATCCGGCTCGGGATTGTGAAACCGTCGAAGGAGCGTTCCTCGTCGAAAACGGCTCCGAATTTGAAATAGCCGTACTCGCCTCCGTCCGGGTTGCCCCAACGCAACATCTCGACGCTCTTGAGGCTGCCGTTACTGTCCAGTCCTAAGGTGATTTCCGCAGTCTCGCCGAAACGGTCCAACGACACACGGCAATACCCGTTCTCACCGTTGCTCCAGGATGTTGCCCTCTCCAAGAGCGCTGCCGGATGCATACCCACGAGTTCTGCCTGCAATCGACCGATCGCCGATCGCGTGATGTCCGGTCCGGCAGCGGTCATCACCGGAATGAGGTCAAAGAGCTTCCACCTCATCTCCCCCTCGCCCCTCAACAGACTGTCCGATCCCATGATCGGTAAGCCGTACATGCTGACCGTCGCTGCCCAGACGAAGCTGCCTTCCCGAGAGATGACCTGCTCCGCCCGAAACGGCAGCCAACGGCCGAGCTTGATCTCGCCGTGCATCTTCAATCTGACAGTCGACGCTAGCGGCGCGCCTGCGGCAATCGCATGTTCGAGATAAAGCCTGGCGTTCCGAGGCAGGCCATCAACTTGATCCCGGTCAAAACGGGTGGAGACGCCGGGCAGCGCAGGGCGCCAGAGGGAATTCAAGTCTTCATTCTTGATCGCGAGTCCGCCGCCTTCGTACCGGATCGCGGCGAAGGCGAAGCCAAGCAATGTAACATTCGCGAATAATCCCAGTCGGGTTGCGGGCCAATCCAGCGCACAAAAAACTAGTGAGAGCGCAACTCCGCCTTCCAGCGCAACAAGCCACCACGAAGAGCGTCGCAGGACGCCTACGGCGACGATCGCAAAGCAGAGGCTCAACGCCAACCAGCCGAGCCCGTACAGGCGGATGCCCCAGTCGCCTAGATCAAGGCGTCCTTGGAGGATTGTCGTGCGGTAGGGCTGCTCAGCGGATGTGATGAATTGCCAAGGAACGACAAACCCGACAAGGTGGGCGATCCCGTGAATGATCGCTAATACCGCCAGCGCAGTCCGCATGGTTTAACCCGATCCCCCGAAAGCCTTTCATAGGCGTCTAGCGCCTATTTAGCCAGGCGACAAGGTCTGCGATATCGCTCGCAGACAAATGAGGCCACGTCATCCGTTGATCGCGCATAGCTTGGCGCACCGCCGGCCCATGCCGCCACATTCCTGCCGTTAGATCGGTCACTGTGTACGACGTTCGTAGCAACGGAGCAGCGGTGCCGTTGTCGTGACACTGGGCGCAGCCCTTGTCTGCGTAGACGACTGCTCCGCGCTCGGCAGTGCCTCGCTCTTCCAAAAAGCCTTCTTCAAAGAGATAGGAGAGCAGTTGGCCCATCTGGCCTCGCTCGAAGTTACGAATCGGCAGACCTGTTTCTTTCGACCACTCCTCCATGATGGGACGATGGTTCCACATGGCAACCGCGAGATCGGTGATGGTCCGGTGCTCGCGCCGCTCCCGGTTCATCGCCTCACCGTGATTCCACATATTCTCGAGGAACAGCACTAGGTCTGAAGGTGCACGCCAATGAGTAATGCCGGGGCCGATTCCGCTTGTACCAGTATCAACGGGCTCATGACACCGGTAACACTGCTTCTCCTGATAGACCGCTTCGCCGCGGCGCGCATCACCCGACGGCTCAAAATACCGGACGGAGTACAGGTAAGCAAATAGGTCCCTCATCCCTTGATCCGAGATCTGCGGCTCATCCCGGTTAGGCGGCGCCATTGTTACCCACATCTGCGGCACATGGTTCCAAACCGCGGCGGCGAACGCCGCGGGGGAAAAGACCTGCTCGGTCGGCTGGCCGAGATCTGGCGCCTCCTGCCCCCCAACGTCGCCAACCGAGTGGCAAGACAGACAGCCCTGATCGATAAGCAGGGCCTTGCCGCGAACAGAGTCGCCGGCCTGACCGGCGAGCGAGTCGACGATGATAAGAATCAAGAGAACGCCGATTGGTCGGGGCACCTTTAAATAACCTCCTCAAACCAGACACAGCCTGGCGCCAGGGCAAAACGGCGGTGATGCGTCCCATAGATGGCCTCCGCTGCGCCTTATTGCCTCTAGTTCACTAGGGCCTAGACCAGGTCGAAGCTCTGGCCTATCTCGGGCAGGACAGCATCAAGGCCATACCGCTCTTCAATAGCTCCTTGGAGCGCACGCGACTGCTCAGGCTCGCCGTGGACCAAGAATACACCTTTGAGTCCTCCGACAAGAGGTTGCATCCATTGGGGCAGCTCCCTCTGGTCAGAATGTCCGCTGAGTTCGTTCAGTTTGACTACATCCGCTCGCAGCCGAACTGGGTCGCCAAAGATCGGAACTTCGTACCGCTTCTCCAACAACTTATGGCTCAGTGCGTGTTGCGCCTGGTAGCCGGTAATCAGCACCGTATTCCGCGGATCGGCGATGTTGTTACGCAGGTGATGTAAGATCCTGCCCGACTCGCACATGCCTGGCGCCGATATCACTACGAACGGATGCCGCAGGTCGTTTAGCGCCTTCGATTCCTCAACGCTGCGTGTATGGCGCAAGCGATCGGAAGCGAAGGGATCGCCCACCTCATAGTCGTCTCGTCGTCAAAACACTCGGGATGTCTCCGGAATAGGTTGGTTACGTTCGTCCCCAACGGGCTGTCGACGAGGATGGGCAATTCGGAAATACGCCGCTCAAGCGTCAACTCATGCACAGATCGTGCCAGTCATGGTTGTGTCCTCGTTACAGGTCCGACATCTGCTTCATGAAGTGGGCCACGCCGACTACGTTCTCGACGGGAACTACGAAGGCGATACCTCTTCCGGTATCGTTCAACTCGGCGGCGCGAACGATTTCGTGGAGGATCGTCTCGACGCGATCCGAGTTGACCACGGTCAAGACGATTTCCTTCTCGGGTTCGATCGACATGCCGAAGATCTTCTCCTGTTCGTTGATTCCCGCACCGCGCCCGAAGAGTACTGTCCCGCCTCTCGCACCGGCCTTCACCGACGCTTCGAGCACGGTGCTGCCCCATCCCTTTCGAACGATGCTCACGATCAGAGAGGCGTTCAACATCTTCACGACTCCTTGCGGCGTTGCTTCCACCGGACGATAAGCCCTAGCAGCATCACGGAAATCACCGGCGCTAGAGCAATAAGCGAGACCAGTCCCAAGCCGTGCACGAGGGGATTCTGACCGCCGACGGCCGAAGATGCACCAAAGGCCAGCGCCAGAAGAAATGTGTTGGCCAATGGCCCCGTGGCCACACCGCCGGCATCAACGGCAATGGAAACGAAGGCTTTCTCACTGAGCCATATTATCGCGAGCGCCAGCACATACCCTGGCACGAGCAGCCACAAGAGCGGAATTCCGAAACCGATTCTAAACATCCCGAGACCGACCGCCACCGCTACCCCAGCGCACACCGCAAACACCACGAGTGTCCTCCGGATCGATCCGGTGGAGGCCTCCTCTACCTGGTCGGCGAGGATGCGCACTGCGGGCTCTCCCCACGTGGTTACGAACCCGAGCAACATGCCGAACGGCACGAGCAACCACTTCTGTGACAACGACCCGAGCGCTTCGCCGATAGCGCGCCCGAATGGCAGGAAGCCGATGCTGACGCCGAGCAGGAACAGAAATAGCCCGGCGGATGCCACCAGTGTCCCAGTCAGAATTCGCGACACTTCCTTCCTGGGCAACCTTAGAAAGGCGAGCTGAAATACCAGGAACAGCGCGACGAGCGGCAGCACCGCTAGCGCGACACCCCAAGCCGTGCGGACCAGGTCGCTCAGTATCGGGGCATCACTCATTGCAGCAACATTCCAAGCAGCAGGACGGCGATAATCGGTCCCACCGATGCGAGCCCCAGCACGCCAAATCCGTCCGATACCGCCGATCGTTCCGCCAGCACGGAACTGAGGCCGAGCGCCAAAGCGAGGACGACCGGCGCGGTCAGCACGCCGGTGGTCACGCTGCCAGCGTCATAGGCGAGCGGGACGAGGTCCGCCGGCGCGAGAAACGACAGGAGGATCATAACCGAGTAGGCGGCCCCGAGGATGTACGCCATCGAGAAGCCCCAGACAACCCGCAAGAGTGCAAGTGCCGTAAAGAGCCCGACGCCAACGGCAACCACGTAGATAAGGGTTTGCCCCGCCATGCCACTTTCGGAAACGGCTTGGACTTGTCCCGAGAGCACAATCACGTCGGGCTCCGCGACGGTTGTGGCAACGCCGAGAGAGAAGGCGACCGCGACAATCAACCAGAGCGAACCCTTCTTCGGCAGTTCGGAGCCGATAAATCGGCCCATCGGCAGAATGCCGAAGTCGATGCCGGCGAATAGCAGCAGCATGCCCAATGCGGCGAGCAGCGAGCCCGCCAGGAACTGGGCAAACAGCGCGATCGGCGCATCGACGAGCAGGAATTGCAACACGCACACTGCGCCCAGGAGCGGCGCGACGGCCTTGATCACGTCCTGAAGATGAAGTCTGAGCAGTAGGAGCATAAGAGTCCGATCTCGGCACGACATCCGACGTCGGCGCCAACCCGCTTCGCTTCCCGCAGGATGTCGTCCGCCGGAGTGGTATCGACAATCGCCACGAGGACGTCGGGCCATCGCCTGGACAGGGCCCGACGCGCGCCTGCCGTGATAAGATTCGCGCTCCGGTCAAGCGCAAGGAGAATTGAGCGCCTGTACTCGGTTCGGATCTGCCGGGCCGTGATCCGCTGCACGTCGGTCCGTCCCGGCCACGGGAAGCAAGTCGCGGTCGCGAGCGCCGCCTTGGCATGCGTCGACTCGTCGGTGGCCATCAACACGTGGAGATCCTTGTAAGCACGCTTGGTCGCTCTCATCGAAGTTCGCCGAAATACCCTTGGCGCTCCATCCATTTCACCGTTTCGAGGACTGGCGCCACAGTAAAGGCGAGCGCGATCGGAAGCGCCCAGTCCATCCACCCGAAACTGAAGGTGCCAAAGGGTTCCTGAAGGAACGGCACGTAGATGATGACGCCCAACAAGGCCAGTTCCCACGCCACCGCCAGGTTGAGCCAGCGATTGGCGAACGGATGCCGGAGCACCGAGAAGCGGTCGGAGCGGTAATTGTACGCCTTGAAGAACTGTATCAGCACGAGTGAGACGAAGGCCATTGCCATCGCCTCGGTGAGAGGCCGACCGCTTCGCAGGAGCCATACAAAGAGGCCGATATTGACGAATGCCGACCACAGCCCCCCGGCCATCAGGAGGACGACGAGCGGACGGGTGAAAATGCCGGCACGAGGATCACGAGGGCGCCGGTGCATCAGATCGGGCTCAGGTGGATCGACTGCGAGCGCGAGTGCAGGCAGGCCATCAGTGGCGAGATTGACATAGAGAATCTGAACAGCCGTCAACGGCAGCGGCAGACCACCAAGCGCTGCACACGCCATCAGCATGATCTCGCCCACGTTCGACGAGAGCAGGAAGGTCAAGTACTTCTTGATATTGCTGAAGACGATGCGGCCCTCGTCGACGGCGGCTACAATCGTCGCGAAATTGTCGTCGAGCAGCGTGACGGCGGCGGCTTCCTTGCTGACGTCGGTGCCGGTGATGCCCATGGCTATCCCGACGTCTGCTTTCTTGAGCGCTGGCGCGTCGTTTACACCATCGCCGGTCATCGCGACGACCTCGCCACGGGCCTGCCACGCGGACACCACCCGCAACTTGTCCGCCGGGGACACCCGCGCGTACGCGCCGATGTCGGTTACGGTACGCGCGAATTCCGCGTCATCCATCGTTGCCAGCTCGGACCCGGACACCACACGGCGACCGTTCAGCAGGCCAATCTCGTCGGCGATGGCCTGGGCCGTGAGCGGATGATCGCCAGTGATCATGATCGGACTGATGCCTGCATCACGGCAGGTGCGCACGGCTGATGCCGCCTCGACACGAGGCGGGTCCATCATGGCGACGAGTCCCAGGAACGTCATGTCATGCTCCGCATCC
>CAYRNE010000149.1:0-7035 GCA_964425245.1 uncultured Devosia sp. | reverse complement strand
TCGGCAAAGGCGCCGGGAGCGGCGAGGACGGGCAGGAGGCAGACGACGAGCGCCGCCGCGCGGAGGCGGGCCGCCGTGCGCCGGCGGTCGGTGGTCGTTTCGGTCGTCTCGGTTTCGGTGGCCTCGCCGGCGCTGGCATCGGCCTGAGCCACCTTGGTGGTGCTCGGGAACGCCAGTCCTACTGCGGGGAACGCGCATGAGGCGAGGAGCAATACGACGATGGCTGCGGAACGGTTCTTCATGACCTCTCTCTATCCTGGTTACGTTAGTGTTGCCCGCCCAAAGCGGGGATCAGCTCCATTCGAGGAAGGTGATCGCTGGCGATGCGATCAAGTTCCCCTGAGGCGGTAAGTTCCTCGATTGCCTGGTCGATGAGTCCGCGAACGAAGGTATCCTGGCGGAGCATCGCGGCAGAAAACTGAAGGGGCGGCACGGCAAACGGCGGCTCGAACACGGCTGTGATCATTGCGCCGTCAAGGCGTCCCACTGTCACGGCATAAAGGGGGGCCAACTCCCAGACGAGGATATTGGAAAGCGTCCCATCGGCCAACCGTTCGGCGAGAAGTTGATTGTTCGGATAGGGCACCTGACTCGGGCGGCGATCTTCCGGTAACGACTGCAGATAGGCGCGCAGCTCGCGGTGCCCGGTGCCTCCCAAGCGCACGCCGATCCTGTCGCCCTTCGTGAGATCGGACAGAGATTTGACGCCGGGCTCCGATGTGACGACGGCGGTGCGAGTCTCGAAGTAAGGCCGGCTGATCGTCATCCACTCCGGGACACCGTCCGAAGAGAGCCGGTAACCCATGAATACGTCGCAGTTGTTGTTGATCACGAGATAGAGCTGCGCCTCGGTCAGGGGTATCCGGAAGTCGATCGGATAAGGAGCCATCCGGTAGATGACTTCGAAAAAGCTGGCCTCGAGCAGCAGCGTGTCGGCGATGGCCTGCGCCACGGCCCTGTCGAACTCCATCATCATGCTGTGGGTGTTGAGGCAGAACGTCAGCTCGTCGTCGTCGAGGCTCCGGCGATCGTCGAGAATTTCCTGCGGAACCCAGGGAACGTTCGCCTGTGCAAGTGCCGCGCCCGTTGCCGCGGCGACAAGGCTCCCGCCTGCAACCACCACGCGCAGGACTCGCCCGATCCGACCAAGGATCGGGCGATCATCATGATCTTGCGGCGGAACGGGAACCGTTCCGCCGCAAGCCTTGGTCAGGCCCAAAGGCACCATGCCTATTCGTTCAGGGCGAAGACGTACAGCGTATTGCCCTGCGCGGCCGCTCCGCTCAGCTCGGGTGTCAGGGTCAGATAGTTGCCCGAGATGATGAAGTTGCCGGTCGCAACCGCGACGTACTGCTTGCCGTCGACCGAATAGGTGATCGGGAAGCCGCCGACCGGTCCGCCGAGGATCGTCTCCCAGAGGATGTCGCCGCTATCCTGGTCGAAGGCACGGAAACGACGGTTCGTGTCGCCGGCGAACACAAGGCCGCCGCCGGTTGCGACCACTGAGAGCATGTTGGCGCGCTGCTCGTATTTCCAGAGCTCCTCGCCGGTCTCGACGTTGATGCCGCGCAGCGTGCCGAGCTGATCGGTACCGGGCGCCGCCTTGGCGTCGAGCGACACCTGATAGAGCTCCTCGACGTCCGGTTCGTCACCGGTCGGCTGCGTCGTCATGCAGAGGTTCTGGAGCGGGTAGTAGATGGCGTTGGTCAGCGGGCTATAGGCGCCGGCTGGCCAATCCTTGCCGCCGATCGCGGCCGGGCAGACTTCGTGCGTGTCCTCGACGGAGTCGAAGAACAGGTCCGAGTTCATGGTTGCCCGGCCCGACGTGACATCGATGTCGGTGATGACGTTCTGCATCACCGTCTCGCGGGCCCACAGGAACTCACCGGTCGCACGATCGATCGAATAGAAAATACCGGTCTTTCCCGGAATGCCCGTCAGCACCTTTCTCTCGCCGCTCGCGGCATCCGCGTTGATCCAGCGGACCTCATCCGGATCGGGGTTGATCGCCGTATCGACGAGAATGCGCTCGAACGGATGGTCGAGGTCCCACTGGTCGCGAATATGCTGCTGGTACCAGACGATTTCGCCGGTATCGACGTTCACTGCCAGGGTCGACGTCTGGTAGAGCGCGTCCATGTCCTGGTCTTCGGCGCCCATGATCCACTTCGGTGCGGGCGAGGTGACCGAGGTGCCGAAGTAGGCGAGGTTCAGCTCGGGGTCGTAGGAGGGCGTGCCCCAGCTGCCGACGTGCCAGCGCGATTCGTAGGGAATGTTGCCCCAGGTTTCGTCGCCGGGCTCGCCCGGCCGCGGGATGAGGTGCGTCCGCCACAGCTCCTCGCCGGTCTCCACATCGTGCGCGGCGATGAAGCAGCCGGACGGGCCCGCCTGCGGAGCGCACGAGCGGCCCGAGAGGATCTTGCCGTTGATGACTGTCGGACCGGCGGACTGGAAGTTCGGTGCGGTCTGGTAATCGGAGATCTGGGTTTCCCACTCGACAGCGCCGGTCGCCGCGTTAAGGGCGATCACGAAGCTGTCGGGCGTGAGGGAGATGATCTTGTCGTCGTAGATGGAGATCGAACGCGTCAGGTCGTTGAGCGTGACGTAATCGGCGAGGTCGGCCGGCATCTGCCGGCGATACTCCCAGATCTGGTCGCCGGTTACGGCGTCGTAGGCCGCGATGACGCCCGCGGGCTGGGGCATGTACATCACGCCATTGTGGACGAGCGGCGTGCCTTCCATGTTGCCCGGGGAAAGCGAGCGCGACCAGACAAGCGTCAGGTCGGAGACGTTCTCCTTGTTGATCTGGTCCAGCGGGCTGAAGCCCTGGTTGTCCAGCGTACGCCGCCAGGCAAGCCAGTCTTCCGGCGGCGGGTTGAGCAGCATTTCGTCCGTAACCGGCTCGAAGTTTTCAACCTGAGCCAATGCCGGTACTGCCGCGCTGCAAAGCAATGCCGTTGCGAGAAATGCCAATCCTATCCGTGTGGCCTGCACGTTCGACCTCCCCTGGCGATCTTGTTGTTGCCAACCGCCGCCGCTCCATGCGGCGACCGAATGGATCGATTATTCCGCGGACCCTCATGCGGAAAACTTATGTAGATGATTGGCGTTGCCGAACGCGGTTCACGGCAAGCATGGGCGGCGAAATGCGAAGGAGGATCGGATGGTTTTCGTTCGGAGCGTTGCTGTTCTGGTCGTGGCCGGTACCGCCGCGGCAATCGCCCCCGGAGCCGTGGCACAGTCGCTGACCGAAGCCTGGCGCGCCTCCGGTTTCGCCACGCCCGAATCGGTCAGCTACGACTCGGGCACGAACGCGCTTTACGTGAGCAACATCAACAGTCCCGATTTCAGCGCCAACGGCCAGGGCTACGTGTCCAAGATCGGCCTCGACGGCGGCATGATCGAGGAAAAGTTCGCCGAGGGCCTCAATGCTCCGAAGGGGACATTCGTCGCAAATGGCGTGCTCTACGTCGCAGGGGTCGAGGAGGTGGTCGAAATCGACCTGCAAACCGGCGACGTGCGGACGCGCCATGCGATCCCCGGCGCGAGCTTCGTCAATGATGTCGCCGTTGCCGAGGACGGCACGATTTACGCAACCGAGACGATGCAGGGAAAGATCTACGCCATCGCGGGCGGCGAAGTCTCCGAGTTCGTTGCCGATCCTGCCCTCGCGGGGGCAAACGGCATCGTCGTCGACGGGGATCGCCTCCTCGTTGCAACCCTGGGCGACATGAGCGGCGGCTTCGAGAACATGAAGCCCAGCAACGTGAAGTCGGTCAGCATCGAGACCAGGGCGGTCACCGATTTCGGTTCGGCGGAGCCGGTTGGGAGCCTCGACGGGATCGAACTCGTCGAGAGCGGCGTGCAGGTCACGGACAACGGCAGCGGCCGGCTGATCGAGGTTAGCGCTGACGGAACGATTACGGTGATCGGCGAAACCGGCCCCGGTTCGGCCGACCACGAATTCGTCGCATCGGAGAACCTCGTCGTCATTCCGATGCTGCAGTCCAACGAAGTCGTCGGCTGGACCTACGTGCCGTAAGCGCGCGGCCGGTTCGCCGAGGTCCCGGGCTCAATTCCCGAACCAGCCCTCCTTGAGGTAACGCATGTACTCGAAGATCATGCCGTGTTTCCTCACGAACACGACTTCGAGGAAGTCGCCGACGATGAAGGGCGGGATCAGGATTTCCACGCCCTCCGCCGCGAGATGCGGCGCGAGGTCGGTTACGCGATAGGCCACATGCGGGTTGTGGCGGACTGCATCGGGAACGGTGCTGTCCTCCCGGTAGCGCAGGAATTCGATGTGCTCGGGGTGGTTGCGCGGGTTGGTCACCCAGATCTTGCTCGCTTCCACCCAGTCTTCCTGCGGCTGCGGCTCGGTCGTCGTGATGCCTACATGGTCGAAAACGAAATCGCTCATCCGATCTTCACCACATTGCCCGTACGCGCCGATTCTTCGGCCGCCAGTGTTGCTTCGAGTGCCGCCGTTGCGTCTTCCGGCGTGCCGATGGTGACCTTCCCGCCGCTCAGCGCAGTGGTGGCGAAGTAGACGAATTCATCGCGCAGGGCGCCGCCGCGCACACCGTTGAACATCGGCCAATAGGTCGTGTCCGGCGAATGCAGCTTGTTGCCGTCGACGATCGCGAGGTTGGGGAAGGTATCCTGGACGTGAATGATGCCTTCCGTGCCGATGATCGACATGCGCTCGTCGATATCGAAGGGCGTTTTCTCCGGCATGCACCACACCGTCTCCAGCGTCGCCGTGGCGCCGCCCTTGAAGCGATACATGGTCTGGCCGATGTCGGGGTGCTTGAGGCCGCGCACGTCCACCCATTGCGCGTAGGCCGAGGCGACGGTGTCGCCGGTGAACCAGAGCATGATGTCGGTATCGTGGATTGCGTCCCCGACAATCGGCCCGATCTTGTTGAGGATCGTCGGCGTCCAGGCGGCCGGGATGTTCCGGCGCGACGACAGGGCGACGATCTTGCCGATGCGGCCCTCGTCGATGGCCTGCTTGGCCATGCGGTAACGCGGGTTGAACCGCACCACGTGGCCGATGAACAGGATGCCCCTGCTGCCCTTGGAGGCAGCAGTGATCTTCCGAGCGTCCTCGACCGTCGATGCAATGGGCTTTTCGAGGAAGACGTGCTTGCCGGCTTCGAGCGCGGCGATCGCGGGCTGCGTGTGCTGGTCCCACATGGTGCAGATCGAAACGGCGTCGATCTCTGGGTCGGCCAGCATGTCGTTGTAGTCGCGGAAAAGCTTTCTGACGCCGAACTTCTGGCCCATGGCCTCCAGACGTTCGGGGGTGCGCGTGCAGAGCGCGGCAAGCTCGAGGTTCGCCACGCCGGCGATGGTTTCGGCATGAATCTCGCCGAACCAGCCCAGGCCGATGACGCCGATACGCAGTCTGTCCATTCCCAGCTCCCCTAGAAATTCTCTAACGTTAGTTCCCGCGCCATCACGATGTTGCCGGCGGTGAGCCCGCAATCGACCGGGATCACCGCGCCGGTCACGGCACTGGCAAGATCGGAGGCGAGAAAGGCGATGACGCGCGCGACCTCGTCGGGTTCAACGATGCGGCCGAGCGGGTACCAGCGTTCCAGTGTCTTGAGCACACCGGGATCCCTGGCCTTGCGCTCGTCCCAGATCGGGGTTCGCACGGTACCGGGCAGCACGATATTGGCGCGAATGCCGTAGCGCCCGTATTCCTGTGCGAGCGAGCGGGTCAGTTGGATCATGCCGGCCTTGGCCGCGCTGTAGGCCGGGTCGCCCAGCGCCGAAAGTCCGTTTACCGAGCCGACGTTGACGATGTTGCCCGCGCGCCGGTCCATCATGCCGGGCAGCACCGCATGCGCGCAGGCGAAGGCGCCATTGAGGTTGGCGGCGATGTCGGCCTGCCAGCCCGCCGGGTCGGTTTGCGCGAGGGTCGGGTGGCGCGAGATGCCGGCATTGTTGATCAAAACGTCGATCTGGCCGAAGCCGGCAAAGGCGCGCTGCACTGCCTCGGCATCGGCTATGTCGGCGACGGCGGCCTTCACCTCGATGCCCTGCCCCAGCGCATCCTGAAGCTCCAGAACCTTGTCGTTGCGGTCGAGCGCGGCGATCGTCGCGCCCTCCTCACCGAAGAACTTGCACAACCACCGGCCGATACCCCCTGCCGCTCCGGTTATGGCCACAGTCTTGCCGGCAAAGCTCTTGCTCATCGTCTGCCTCAGTGCTGGTGCGGGTGGTGGTCGCCCCGGAGGAACGGCTCCTCGAACGGCCGGCGCGCCACCTCCATCTCGCGGCCGTCGAGGTAGACGGCCATCGGTTGCAGCAGCACCGTGCCCTGCCGGCGTTCGCCCACGACATCCTCGAAGACGTAGTCGGTTTCCTGCTCGCGGAGCACGGTGATATCGGCCGGTGCCCCCACGGCCAGATGGCCGAGCTCCGGCCGCCGCATGGCAAGGGCCGGTGCGCTGGTCGCCATGCCGATCACCTGCGGCAGGGCGAGGCCGCAATTGAGCAGCTTGCTCATCGTATGCAGCAGGTCGTAACCGGGGCCTTCCACCGCGATCACATGCACGTCGGAGGAAATGAGGTCCGGCCGGAAGCCGTCGCGGACAGCCGCTTCCGCCGTTTCGTAGCCGAAGGCGCCCATACCGTGGGCGATGTCGAACAGGACACCCCGCTCCTTGGCCTTCCAGACGGCATCGAGCACCTTGCCGTCCTCCCCGATCGCCGAGTTCGGCGAGGGCCGGTAGCAATGGGTGAGGATGTCGCCCGGTCGCAGCATGTCGACAACGTCGGAATAGCTCGGAGGCGGATGGCCGATATGGGCCATGAGCGGCAGTCCCACGGCCTCGGCCGCTTCGAGCGCCAGCTCGAGGGCACCGAGCCCGAGTTCGCCGGTGACGATACCGCCGATGCGTACCTTCACGCCGACGATGCGATCGCGAAGTCGAACTGAAGCACCTCGTGACGGTGAGCGTCACCAACGCGGCGATGCCCAAGCGCGAGGAGATGGCGCATGGCATCCAGAACGCCTTTGCG
>CAYRNE010000148.1:0-7041 GCA_964425245.1 uncultured Devosia sp. | reverse complement strand
GGGGGACACCCAGGAGCGGGCCGATCCGGCTGATGATCGAGGCGACGACCGGGGCCGCCGTCCAGCCGCCGTAGCGGAAGCCATGGGTGCCCTTGTCGCCCTGCGGCTCGTCGAGCAGCGCGATGACGACGTAGCGAGGATCGGCGATCGGGAACACTGCGGCAAAGGAGGCCAGCACCGCATCGCGCTTGTAGCCGCGCCCGTTCGGCACGACCTTCTCGGCCGTGCCGGTCTTGCCGCCCACGCGATAGCCGGCCGCGAACTTGTTCATGCGTGAGCCCGACCCCTCGAGCGCGTTGAGGCGCAGCAGGTACCGGATGCGCTCGCTGGTCTCGGACGAGATCACGCGGATGTAGCTCTTCTGAGCCTCCTCGAGAGATCGCTTGTAAAGCGTCGGCATCGGCATGTTGCCGTCGTTCACGAAGCCGGCGACGGCCCGCAGCATGTGGAGTGGCGAGATCGACAGACCGTGCCCGAAGCTCGCGGTCGCCGCGACGATGTCGGAGAATGTGTCCGGCACTGTCGGCTGGCGGCGTTCGGGAAGCTCGAGCGGGGCGACCTTGTCGAACTGCACCCGGCTGAGGAAGGCACGGAAATTGTCCTTGCCCAGCGTCTGCATGACTTTGATCGTGCCGATATTGGATGAGTATTTGTAGATTTCGGGCACCGTCAGGATGCGGTGCTTGCCGTGGAAATCGTCTATCGTGTAGCGGCCGAAGCGGACGCCGAACCGCGCGTCGAAACTGTCGGTCAGCCGCACCTTGCCGCTGTCGAGCGCCGCCGCCATCGTCACGGTCTTGAACGTCGAGCCGAGCTCGTAGATGCCCGAAGTGATGCGGTTGAACCGGTCCTTCTGGAGGGCCGTCGCGGGATAGTTCGGATCGAAATCCGGCAGTGACACGAGGCCGAGGATTTCGCCGGTCTGAACGTCCATCATCACGCCTGCCGCGGCGATCGCCTTGTAGCGCGTGAGTGCATCGGTCAGCACATCGTGCATCACATGCTGCACCCGCAGATCGACGGACAGATTGACGGGCTCCAGCTCGTTGCCACGGGCAAGTCCGATGGATTGGAGGAGCGCAACGCCCTCGTCGTCCATGTCCTTTTCCATCCCCGCAATGCCCTGATTGTCGATATTGACCGCACCCAGGATGTGCGACGACTCCGTGCCGCCCGGATAGAAGCGCTTGCTTTCGGTGACGAAGTCGAGCCCCGGAATGCCGAGCTGCATGATCCGCTCCTGGATCGCCGGGGTCAGTTCGCGCTTGATCCACACGAAGCCCTCGTCGCCGGTGAGGCGCTGGCGGAGCCAGTCGACATTGATGTCGGGCAGCACCGAGTGAATGGCTTGTGTCGCCTCCTCGACATCGATGATGCGGCGCGGCTCGGCGAACAGCGACGGTACGCGGATATCGACCGCCAGTTCGAGCCCGTTGTGATCGAGGATGGCGGGCCGCGAGGCTGTGATGAGGTCGCGCGTCTGGCCTTCGATCGTGTTGTCCTGCACCACCAGACCGAGCTGAACCAGACGTCCCGCCACCGCGCCGAAGATCAGGATCAGCGTCGCGATCACCCAGCGGATGCGCGCCTTGGTGAGGCTGCGGCGCGTCTTGCGCGACCCGTCGAGCGCAATCGGTGCGCCGCCCTCGCTGATGGCTGCCATCACTCGGCCTCCGTGATGAGCTGCTGGATCGGATCGACGCCGGCGTCGAGCGCCTCGAACAATTCGTCGAGGGCGCTGCTGTCGGGGGCCTGCATGCGCATGGGCAGCACGTCGAAAGTGCCGAACTGCTCCTGCGCCAGCGTCTGCAGATTGAGCTCGGCCACGTGACGCGTGACGATCGGCGCAACATTGGCTGGTTGGTTGAGGAACGCCCAGTCGGCCTTGAGCAGCGAGAGATCGGCCTCCTGCCGTTCGATATAGCGCTGCAGCGACGCCCTTTCGTTGGCCGTCTCCTCGACCGAGTATTTGAGAGAATAGACACCAACCAGCGCGCAGATGCTGGTGATGACGAGCACGATATTGAGCGTCCGGATCATGCCGCCCCCTTGAAGCGCGGCACGCCGAGGCCGGCAAAGTTGACGGGTCGTGCCGGCGAGGCCGAGCGGCGCGCACTGCGCAGGATAGCGGAACGCGCCCGCGGATTGCGTGCCAGTTCCGCCGCGCCCGGCTTCACGGCTTTGGCGACATCGACCCAGCGGCGGTCTTGCGCCACCGTCTGCGGCAGGTGCCGCGACTGCGCGGGGCCGCCCTTCCCTGGATCGAGGAAGCGCTTGACGATCCGGTCCTCGAGCGAATGGAAGGTAACGACGGCAAGGCGTCCTCCTTCGACGAGCAGACGCTCGCTCGCAAACAGTCCTTCGACCAACTGGCCGAACTCGTCGTTCACCGCGATACGAAGCGCCTGGAAGCTGCGCGTCGCCGGATGGACGTCGCCGGGCTTCCGTCCGATGGATTTTTCGATCAGCCGCGCCAGTCCGGCGGTGCTCTCGATCGGCTGAACCGCGCGCGCCGCGACGATCGAATGGGCGATGCGGCGCGACCGGCGCTCCTCGCCATAGGCGAACAGCAGATCGGCCAAATCGGGTTCGGCGAGGCCATTGACGAGATCGGCGGCCGTCTCGCCCTCCCCCGCCATGCGCATGTCGAGGGGGCCTTCGCGCATGAAGGAGAAACCGCGCCCCGCCTCGTCGAGCTGCATCGAGGAGACGCCGACATCGAGCACGACACCGTCGACGGGCCCGCTCACAAGCTGATCCAGTTCTGCAAAGGCGCCGGCTACGAAGCTGAACCGACTCGGAAATTGTGCGCTCAGCGCGTCCGCGAACGGTCGGACATTGGGGTCGCGGTCGATAGCGGTGACGGCAGCGCCTGCATCGAGCAGGGCGCGCGAATAACCGCCCGCGCCAAAGGTTCCGTCGACGATATGGCTGTCCGGCAGGGGAGCGAGCGCTTCCAGCACCTCGGCCAAAAGCACCGGCACATGCGGCACGCTCTGCTCGCTCGCGTCCGGCTTGGGCATTCCCCGTAACAACTCCCATCCGGCCCGAGGGCCGGTACGCAATAATTCCGTAGCTTTGTCCGACCCCGGTTGAGATTCCATTAAGCAAACGCGGCCGGAGGAAGGCGCCAGTTGACCTGTAAGCCGGGTTCTGTAGGGCCGGCCGAAGCCGGCGTGATGGCCATTCCTCTGAGAGCCGTGTCGCCACGGACCTTGAGCAACCAACCCGGACGACTGGCCTCGAAAACCGGCCTGGGTTTCCCCGCGTCGCCCCTATTTGGTCTTGCTCCCGGTGGGGTTTGCAATGCCGGTGCCGTTGCCGGAACCGCGGTGCGCTCTTACCGCACCCTTTCACCCTTACCCGTCAAAGACGGGCGGTCTGCTCTCTGTTGCACTTTCCCTGGGGTCGCCCCCGGCGGCTGTTAGCCGTCACCGTATTTCGATGGAGCCCGGACTTTCCTCGACGCCTCGCGGCGCCGCGGTCATCCGACCGACTGACAACAGGCGATGTAGTGAGCCGGCGGCCGCCGCGTCAAGCGCCGGCGGACCGCGCCGGCTGCTTCATGATGCGCGCATAGGCCTGGTTGATCGCCGCCATCCGTGCCGTCGCGATCTCCAGCAGTTCCTCGGGAACGCCCCTGGCGATCAGCCGGTCCGGGTGATGCTCGGCCACGAGCATCCGATAGGTCCGCCGAACCTCCGTGCGGTCGGCATCGGGCGAAAGGCCGAGCACGATATAGGGATCGCTGTCGTCGTCGAGCACGACGTGCTGGGCCGCGAGCTGTTCGAACCGTGCATCATCGAACCCGAATATCCCACTGACGGATTTCAGGTATTCGAGCTCGGCTTCGTGAATGAACCCATCCGCGGAGGCGATGTAGAACAGCCCGTCGAGCACATGCTCCAGCGTTTCCGGGCTGTCGTGGAAGAAGCGCCCGATCTTCCTGGCATATGTCTCGTAGCCGGCAACATCCTGCTGCGCGAGGCGGAACAGCCTGTCGACCTGCTCCTCGATGCCGGAGGGAATTTCGACGGTCTTCTGGAACGCCCTGAGCTCGGATGCCGTGACGACGCCGTCGGAGACCGCCATCTTCGCGGAAAGCGCGATCAGCGAAAGCGTGAACGCGGCGTCCCGGCCGCCCGGAAGCCAGGTATCCGGGTCGAGCGCGTTCGCCAGCGAGCCGGCGACCCCGGTTCGCTGGGAAAACGACCCCACAAACGCGCCAAGGCGCTGCCAGACGGACATGACGATCTCCGGTGCGCGGGCACAATACCCACCGGCCGGGAAATGAAAAGCATTGACGCAGCCGCTCACGAAAGTGCCGGATCCCTTGCTGTTTAAGCACCGCCCGGAACCGGGCAGGCCGCACGATCAGAAGAAGAAGAAGTTTCTCGGCCGGACGCGCCTGATCAGGCGGCGGTCGTCGTCGTTGTTCGGACCTTCGTCGAGGAAGAAGCCGTCCTCGTCGTAGTCGTCGGCGTTGGCCTGCCGTTCCCCGTCCTCGCTCATCATGCCCCGCCGCTCGAGGTACTCGGCGAGCGAGCCCGAATCCCATTCCTCCAGCTCGTCTCCCGTGACGACCTGCGGCCGGGCCTCGAAACCGTCGTCGTCGAGCACGCGGGCGACGGCTTCCTCGCGGCGCGCGATCAGCTCCTCATCGAGGATCAGGGGCGCTTCGTCCGAAACCGACGCGGGATCGACGGAGGCCGTAACGACCGGCGTCACGGGGCGCTTCGAGGCCGGATAGGGCACCGGAGCAACCAGCGGCCCCTTGCTGTCGACGGCGGCAACCTCCTCGGAGGCGGGCCTCTCGGCCGCGTCGCCCGCGTCGGGAACGACGAGGCGAACCGTCGTTGCCGGTGCCTTCGAGGCAACCTCGGCCGGCGCGTCCGAAATGTAGGACGGTAGTTTCTTGCCGCTCGCCAGATAGGAATCGACCGGATCGGCGGAGGATCCGCTCGCCGGCCTCACCGCCGGCGTCGGCGCGACGACGGCCGGGGCGTTCTCGACCGAGGCGGTGCGGATCGCATCCATGTCGGAGGTCACGTGCGCGGCGCTCCCGGCCTGCGGCTTGGTCAGCATGTCGGCGGACGGCACCGCGAGAACCACGATGAGCCCTGCCCAGGCCAACCCCCCCGTCAACTTCGAATTGAGCTTCATGTCCGCGTGCCTCTGCCGCTACTGTCGATACCCGCCCCGGCGCGGAACTGAGTAAACCAACGTGGCCATTTTGTGGATGGCGTGGTTAATACCGATACTGAACGGGAGATGAACGCCGGCTGAACCGGGCTGCCGCAATCCGGCCGCACTCCTGAAGACTGCACTAACGCCGGCGCCCGCGGCTATTCGGCTGCCGCTGCGCGGATGCCCCCGTAATAAATGGCGAGTTGGCGCATCTCCTCGGGCGTGAGGCGGACGGCGATATCGCGCATGCGGCCGTAAAGGTCGTTGTTGCGCTCACCGCTCGCGAACAGCTGCAGCTGCTGCTCGATATAGGCGGCCGATTGCCCGGCAAGGACCAGCGCACCTTCCGGCCCGACCAGCGCGCCGCCGTGACAGGAATCGCAAGAGGGGATTCGGCGCGCAATGTCCCCACGCCGTGCGAGGCGCACGATCGCGAGCGGCACTGCCGACGCGGCCGGCTCGACTTGCCGTGGCTCGGCCGCCGCGTAGTAGGCGGCGACGTCGGCAAGCTGCTGGTCGTCCAGCCCCTCGACGAAGGGCACCATCACCTCGGCCTGCCCGGAAATGCGGCTGCCGCTGCGGAAATCGTGCAACTGCTTGAACATCGCGGAGGCGGATTGGCGGGCGAGGTTGGGGAAGCTCGGATCGAGCCCGAAGCCGTCTTCGCCGTGGCAGCCCGCGCATGTCTCCGCGACGATTGCCGCCCCGCGTTCCGCATCGCCGCTGAGGATCATGCGCCGCGTATCGGCCGTCCAGGCGAGCTGCGAGGGCGCAACAACCGGACTACCCTCTGCCGGCGCGGTACGTCCGGCATCGGCCGGCGTATCCTCGAAACCCGGAATGCCGATCGCCCGGCAGATGGAATAGAAAAGGCTCTCTCCGCCCCTGCCCTCGGCGAGCGGCAGGATGATGAAGCCGAGCACGATCGCGACCAGCGCGAAGCTGCCGACCCCGACGCTGGCCCAGATGCGCCACGGCCTGTCGAGGGCTTCCTGTTCGGCGGGAATGGCGGGGCGGTCGTCGGCCATGTCACTGCTCGCGATCGACGTGCTGGACCAGGGCAGGCCGGCTGTCGATGATGAAGAACTGGGCGATGGGATAGCCGTAGGCGAGGATCATCAGCCCGGCGACAAGTGCGTTCCAGAGCTTGAAGCCGTTGAGCGCGGCGGGCAGCCGGTGCGGCGGATGGACCGCGAGCGCATAGGTCATCTGCCGCTCCGTCGCCGGCCCGCGGAAGAGCGTCGCGAGGTTGACGACGAACATCAGCGCCGACATCAGCATGATGAGACCACCCGCAGCCGAAACGATCGTCCACGGACCCCAGGCGGCGATCGCCGGGTTGGCGTAGTCGAATTCGACGACGCGGCGCGGCTGGCCCATGATGCCGAGCGCATGCCAGGGCAGCGTCGTGACCATGATGCCGATGAACCACAGCCACAGCTGCCGGCGGACCGGCCGCATGGACCGCGCCTCGCGACCCGTGAGGAACGGCCAGATGTGATAGGCGATGGCGAAGTACATGATCACCACCGACCCGCCGAAGATCAGGTGGAAATGCGCCGTGACCCACGACGTATTGTGGACCATGACGTTGAGGCCATAGGCCATGTTCACGAGCCCGCCGAAGCCGCCGAAGCCCAGCATGACAAAGCCGAGGCCTGTCGCAAGGACCAGCGGCCGCTCCCAGGGGAGCTTCGCGATCCAGCCGAACAGTCCCGTCCCGCCGCGCAGCCGCCCGGCGATCTCGAGCGAGGCGGAGATGGTGAAGATGGTGAGCAGCGTCGGCACCGTTACGAGCGCCGTCAGCGACATCTGCAGGAACTTGAAGCCGGAGCTGTGCTCGGGATCCATGAA
>CAYRNE010000147.1:0-7069 GCA_964425245.1 uncultured Devosia sp. | reverse complement strand
CGATCATCGGCGTGGCGAAGTAGGCGACGACCGCCAGCCAGAACCAGTGGTCGCTGTCGGTCTCCATGCGGCGCGACCAGAGCCAGAAGATCGCGATGCTGCCCGCCGTCGTCAGCAGCGTCGGGAAACGGATGGCGAAATTGCTCCAGCCGAAGATGAGCGAGGAAAGGCCGAGCAGCCAGGCATTGAGCGGCGGATGATCGAAATAGGAGATTTCGGGATGCTGGCCCCAGATCCAGTAATAGGCCTCGTCGCCGAGCGGAAAGGCGAAGAGCATGTAGCCGAGCCGGATCAGCAGCAGCACTGCGGCGATGGCCTGCAGCGATCGCACGCCCAGCAGCGGCGGCTTGGCTCGTTGGGGCGCGGATCGGTCCATGCAGTCGGAGTGAGGTGGGGCCAGGGGCAGGGAAGCGCGACCATAGACGCGCCGTCCCCACGGCAGCAAGCGCCGGGCCGGACCTATGCGTCGGCCGTCAGCACCGTGCGCGCCATGAGGTCCACAGCCGCGGCCGGTTTCAGTCCGCCGCCCGTCAGCGTGCGCCAGGTGTGAAAGCTCAGGGCGAGCGCAAGCGCCGCCTTGCCCTTGCTCTTGAGGCCGCCCGAGAGGGAGGCGAATGTCGCTTCGATGCGATTCTGCCAGCGCACCGCGAAAATCTCTCGCAGCGTGGCGTGCCCATCCTCGAGGTCGCGCAGCACATTGCTGTTGAGCTGGGCGTTCCGCTCGTACCAGCCATAGAGCACCGCCAGCGCCTTGCGGAGGCGTGTCTCGGGGTCGTTGATCGTGTCCCAGGCCTCGGGGCCGGGCAGGGGATCGAGAGACTCGGTGTGGCCCGAACAGGCCATCAGCAGCGACTTCTCGTCCGCGAAGTGGGCATAGACGGTGTGCCGCTGAACGCCCGCGCGCTCGGCGATCAGGCTTATCGTGGTCCTGGCCGGGCCGATTTCGGTGTGCAGCCCGACCGCGGCCTCGACGATGCGCTGACGCGTCTCGGCCTCATTCTCCGCCCGCTTCGATTTGGTGTAGGTTCTTGCCATTCCGATATTCAATGCACAGCGGTGTGCATCCATTCATCCTGCGTTCATGTTTAATTGCACATGAGTGTACCGCGAAATGAAACGCGGTTCCACAGGAGATTTCGGATGGACGCACCAACCTTCATCGGCGCCAGGCAGGTGGCGCCCGACACGACGAGCTTCCGCAGCTTCGGTCCCATTCCGGGGCTCGGCATCCTGCCGATCAACGCCCACTTGATCCACGCCAGGGAGCCCGTGCTCGTCGACACGAGCTGGGTCGGCGTGAGCGACGCCTATATCGAGGAGTTGCAGAAAGTCATCGATCCGACCGATCTCAAGTGGATCTGGATCAGCCACACCGACCTCGACCACGTCTTCAATCTCGAGCGGGTCATGGAACTCGCGCCCCAGGCCAGGGTGGTAATCGCGGGGCTGGGCGCGGCGAAGTTCGGGCTGCGCGGCAATTTCGACATGAGCCGGCTGCACGTGCTGGAGGCCGGGCAGCGTCTCGACGTCGGCGATCGCGAACTGGTGTCGATCAAGCCGGTGATCTACGACGCGCCGGAGACCAACGGCTTCTTCGACACCAAGACGCGCGTGCTGTTCAGTGCCGATGCCTTCGGCGCGTTGCTCGACGCGCCGCGCGAGGAGACGGACGAGATCCCCGAGGCCGTGCTGCGCGACGGGCAGACCGCCTGGGCGACGATCGATGCGCCCTGGCTCGGCTGGGCCGACAAGAGCTGGTTCGGCAAGCTCCTCGCGGACGTCGAGAAGCTCGATCCCTCGACCATCATCTCGGGCCACCTGCCGGCGACGTCGGCGCCGATGATCAAGACCGTGCTGGGCAACCTTCTCGGCTCGATGGATGCCGGCCGCTTCCCCGGTCCCGACCGCGAGACCATCGAGGCGCTGTTCGCGCCCGAACCGGCGGCCGCGTGATGGGCGGGCTGATCGACGCCCGGCGTTTCGCGAAAGCCCAGTTCGCGGACCCGCCGCAGACGAGAGCGCTGCCGCCGGGCTGCCGCGGAGCCGCCTGCCCGGCCTTCGCCATGTGCCAGGGCCGCTGCGCGACCCGCGAGACGCGGGCTCACCCCGACGGCGGGGTGTGGATCGAGACGCGGGGGTGAGGAGAGGCACGCCGAAGGGGCCGCTGGTGGGCGGCCCCTTCGCTTTCGCTACCAGGCGTAATCCTCGGGCGCGGTCTTGTGGCCGGGGAAGATGTCGTCGAGCCGCTGCAACGTCGCCTCATCGAGCTTCAGCTCCACCGCGCGCTCGGCCGCATCGAGCTGATCCGCCGTCCGCGGGCCGATGATCGGCGCCGTCACGGCGGGCTGGTGCAGCAGCCAGGCCAGCGCCACGTCGCCGGGTTCCTGTCCGAGTTCACTGCAAAGCGCCTCGTAGGCCTCGACCTGCGGCCGGGACTTTTCGAGCGCTTCCTTGGAACGGCCTTCCAGCCGGCGCTTGCCCTCCTGCTCCTTCCTGAGGATGCCGCCGAGCAGTCCGCCGTTGAGCGGCGACCAGGGGATGACGCCGATGCCGTAGTCGAGGCAGGCGGGCAGCACTTCCAGCTCCACCGCGCGGTTGAAGAGGTTGTAGATCGACTGCTCGGAGACGAGCCCCATGTAGTTGCGCTTTTCGGCGGCGGCCTGCGCCTTGGCGATGTGCCAGCCGGCGAAATTCGAGCTGCCGTTGTAGAGGATCTTGCCCTGCTGCACGGCGACTTCCATCGCCTGCCAGATTTCTTCCCACGGCGTGTCGCGGTCGATGTGGTGGAACTGGTAGAGCTCGACGTAATCGGTCTGCAGGCGCTTCAGCGAGGCATCCAGGGCGCGGCGAATGTTGAGGGCAGAGAGCTTGCCCTCGTTCGGCCACTCGCCCATCGGTCCATAAAGCTTGGTCGCGAGCACGGTCTTCTCGCGCCGGCCGCCGCCCTGGGCGAACCATTCGCCGATCAGGCTTTCGGTGACGCCGGGCACCGGCCGCCCATAGCGGTTGGCCGTGTCGAAGAAGTTGATGCCCTTGTCGAGCGCGGCATCCATCACGCGGAAGGCGTCCGCCTTGTCGGTGGTCCAGCTGAAATTCATCGTGCCGAGGCAGAGGCGGCTGACGGAAAGGCCGGTACGGCCCAGATGGGTGTACTGCATGAAACCTGTCGATCCGATTTTCTTCGCGGCGGCATGGCCGCTCGCATTCGTTTGGAGGGAAAGGGCGAGCCTAGCCCGGTCGAGGTTCGTACATCAAGGGCGGACGACGTGATGGATTCCTGCGCGGACCGGCGTTGCAGCCGTCGGAATGCCCCGCTAGAGAGCCCGCATGCAACGGATCGAACCGCCACAGCCGGAAGACAGAATAGGGGCCGAGGCCCCGCGCCGCCGCGATGGCGATCGTGCCACCGCCCCGCAGGACGGCGCCGGCGCCGCCGTGGAGATCGAACTCACCGGAAGCGCACGCCGGGTCGTGCGTTACAGCCCCTGGTTCATCTGGGGCGTTGCCGGATTCTGGACGGCCTTCGTCGTGTGGCAGCTTTTCGCGACCGGCGGCGACTGGCTTTCGGCGCTGCGCTTCGGCGCGCCGGGCGTGTTCATCGGTATCGTCCTCGGCATCCGCTTTCGCGATTCGCAGTAGGCGGCAGAGGCCGCAGAATCGAAGAGCCCCGGCAGTCCCGGGGCTCTTCAGGGACGTGAGGCCGTCGCGCCGCCCGCTCTACTCATGCGTGTGCAAGCGCTTGCGGCCGCGGCCGGCCATCATGCTTTCGACATCGGTGCGCGTGAGGCCGATATCGCGCAGAAGATGGTCGTCGAGGTTCATCAGGTCCGCGTAGACCTTGCGCCGGCCCGACGGGCGGAGCAGCGCACTGAGAATGCCCATTTCTTTCACCTGTTCTGGAATGGTCCGGCGGCGGTCGCCGCCAGTGCGCGCGGGGTATGACCGCGCGCGGCTGAACCGCGCATGAACCGCGCTGCGGGGTTTTCGTCAGGGCTCCCGCCGGAGCGCCAGCAGGGCTTCGCGCTCGCCGTGCGTCAGGCCGATGTCGAGCAGCATCAGCGCGAAAGGATCGGTCTGCTCGCGGCGGAAGCGCCGCAGGGCCACATCGAGAAGCTGGACAAGGAGCGCACGCATCTTCGGTCTCCGTCTCGGGCGGGCATGGATCATGCCATCAGTTGCCCCGAGCGTAGGCGCGGTGCATTGAACCGGGCGTGAGCAGGGCGTTCAGCGAGGTGAGAGAATGAAGCTGCCGGCATTTCCGGTCGAGGGCGGTTGCCAGTGCGGGACGGTGCGCTACCGTATCACCGCCGGACCGCTGGCCATCTACAATTGCCATTGCAAGGATTGCCAGCGGCTGAGCGGCGCGACGCACTCGATGTCGATGCCGATTGCGCGCGAGCACGTAGAGCTCCTGCGGGGCAAACTCGGCGCCTACGACAGGAAGGCGGACAGCGGGCGCGTGGTTCGCATTCGCGGCTGCCTCATCTGCGGGATCAAGGTGTGGAACGAACCGCTTGCCTCGCCTCAGCTTCTGGTTCTGAAGCCCGGCACACTCGACGATTCGGGCTGGTGCGTGCCGGTCGGCAATATCTGGACTGCCAGCCGGGCGCCCTGGGCGGCGATCGACCCGGCGCTCGTCAATTTCGCGGGACAGCCGCCCGACCGGCAGCCGCTTTATGACGCCTGGAGCCGTGCGGTGGCGGCCGCCTGACCGGGTTCCAGTTCGCGTCGGGCTGCCAAGCCTTGGCAAACGTTGAAGATAATGCGACTAGTATTAGCAGCTGAACAGACTTCGTTCGGCCAGGGCGCCCGCCTCAAGCGAAGGAATCGCAGGGCCGCGCAACGATCGGGGGGAGAATTGAGCGTCGAACGGGACATCGCCCTTGTGGCGGAGCAGGAGCGGCAGCTGGTCTTCTCCCGCTTCGACGAGAACACGGCGCGGCAGATCGGTGACGGCGTGCGGGCGCTGGCCGAGTCGGTGCAGGCGGCGCTCGTCATCGACGTCCGTTTCTGGGACCGGCAACTCTACTACTTCGCGATGCCCGGGACGGGTCCCGACAACGCCGACTGGGTGCGCCGCAAGAGCAACTGCGTTCGCCGGTTCGGGCGCGCGTCCTACGCTATCGGGCTCAGGCAGCTCGAGAGGCACGGCAGCGGCGGTTTCGCGCCGGACGAGAACGTCGATCCGAGCGAGATTGCCGCGCACGGCGGATCCTTTCCGATACGGATTGCAGGCGTCGGCGTCGTCGGAGCGATCACCGTTTCCGGTGTGCCGAGCCGGGAGGATCATGGCCTCGTCGTCGAGGCTGTCTGCCGCTATCTCGGCGTCGATTACGCGCGGCTGGAGCTGCCTCCCGAGTCCAAGGCCGCGTAGGTCAATTCCCCGCCTTGACAGGGAACGTACCAGGCCGCAAACGCTGCCGGCGCGGAGCGTCCCATGAAATTCAATTACCTGTTGCTTGACGTCTTCACCACCGAGCGGCTCAAGGGCAATCCGCTCGCTGTGGTGCTCAATGCCGATCCGTTGCTCGACAACCAGATGCAGGCGATCGCAAGCGAGTTCAATCTTTCCGAGACGGTTTTCATCAAGCGGCCCGAGGCGGTGAAGCATACCGCCGCGGTGCGCATCTTCACGCCGAGCGTCGAACTGCCTTTCGCCGGTCATCCGACGGTCGGCGCCGCCGTCGTGCTCGCGCTCCAGACGCGTTCGAGCGCCATCCGCATCGAGGAGCAGATCGGCCTCGTCACCTGCGTGATGGAGAAGGTCGAAAAGAACACCGGCTTCGCCCGTTTCGCGCTCCCGCGGCTGCCCGAGGAGGTGGGGAATGCACCGAGCCGCACGCGCATTGCCGCGACGCTCGGCCTCGAACCGGAGGATATCGGCTGCGACGTCTATCAGCCTGCCGTCTATTCGGCGGGCGTGATTTTCTATCTCGTGCCCGTGCGCAACGCCGAGGCGCTCGCGCGCATCAGGCCCGAGCGGCGCGGCTGGAGCGAGGTCTATCCGCTGGGCCACAGTTCGGTCTATGCCTTCACGCGAACCCCCGAGGAGCGCGAGAACGATTTCGCCGCGCGCATGTTCGCTCCCGGCATGGGGCTTGGCGAAGACCCCGCCACCGGCGCCGCGGCCGCCGCGCTGATCGGGCTCCTCGCGAGGCATTCAGGCGATGGACAGGTCGAGTCGCGCCTTCGGCAGGGCAAGGAGATGGGGCGGCTGAGTCTCATCCAGATGCAGTACCGTAACGACGGCGACAGGCTCGTCCACGGCGGCATCGGCGGTCACGCGGTGATCGTCGGCGAGGGCGTTCTCGATCTCGGCGATTAGCGCGCCGTGACGGGTTTCTCGAATAGCACGACGCGGAAGCCCCCGGCCACGTCCTCCTGGCGGACCTCGCTGAAGCCCATGTGCGGGTAGATGGCGCGGTTCCGTTCCATCAGCGCGTTGGTATATAGCGTGAGCCGGTCGAGGCCGGCTGCCCGGGCCCGCTCCTCCGCAAAATACAGGATGCGCCGCAGGTGTCCATTGCCCTGTGCCTCGGGGTGCACCGCGATGTTGAAGATGTGCATGGCCCCGTCCTCGGGCGCCATCGAGGTCACGGCCCTCGGCTCGCCGCCGTCTTCGAGAAGGTAGGTCTCGCCCCGGTCTATGCGTGCCGGATGATCGTCCTCCATCGGCCGCGGCCTGCTGCCGCCAAGGATCGGAATGTAGTGCGAGTAGGCCGCCTCGATGATGGAGACGATAGCGGGCAGGTCGGCTTCGGTGGCGACGCGAAATGCGAGGACCATCAGGCGGTTGCGCTAGCGGCCTCGCTCTCGAGACGGCGCCAGCCGAGCGGGCCGCGCTGCACCTCGAGCGGACGGAAGCTCGCCTTGTAGGCCATCTTGGGCGAGTCCTTCACCCAGTAGCCGAGATAGACGTAGCTGAGGCCCGCCATCCGCACCTGGCTGATGTGATCGAGGATCAGCAGGTTGCCGAGACTGCGCTTGCCGAGGGCCGGATCGAAGAAGCTGTAGACCATCGAAAGACCGTCGGGCATCACGTCGGTCAGCGCCAGCGCGATGAGCGGGC
>CAYRNE010000146.1:0-7089 GCA_964425245.1 uncultured Devosia sp. | reverse complement strand
CGCTGAGCTACGACCACCGCATCGTCGACGGCAAGGAAGCCGTGACCTTCCTCGTGCGCGTGAAGGAATCGCTCGAAGCGCCCGAACGGCTGGTGCTCGACCTCTGAGTGCCGGCCCTCGTCCTTCGACAAGCTCAGGATGAGGTCCCCGAGAACACACTATGGCCCCCATGGTGAGCCTGTCGAACCGTGAGCCCTCGTACAAGGCCCGCCCTGGCGGGCCTTTGCATATGCCGTCCAACGGCCAGAGTGAATCGAAGAGGAGATAGGGCGTGGATCGTGGAGTCCTTGTCGTCACCGGCGCGAGCCGCGGCATCGGCGCGGCAACGGCCCGCCTCGCTGCCGCCCGCGGCTACGGCGTGGTGGTCAACTACGCCGGTAACGTCGAGGCCGCCGAGAAGGTTTGCGCCGACATCATCCGCGCGGGCGGAAGAGCGCAGGCGGTTCGGGGGGACGTCGCCGACGAAGCCGACGTCGATCACATTTTCGCCGCGGCAGACCGGCTGGGCACACTTGCGGGCCTTGTCAACAACGCGGGGATCATTGCCCGGACCGCGCGCGCCGACGAAATGGACGCCGCGCGCATCAATCGCATCCTCGCCGTCAACGTCACCGGCTCGCTGCTCTGCGCCAAGGCCGCCATCAAGCGCATGTCGATCCGTCACGGCGGCACCGGCGGCGCGATCGTCAACCTGTCCTCCGGCGCGAGCAAGCTGGGGGCGCCCGGCGTCTATGTCGACTATGCCGCGGCCAAGGGCGCGATCGATACCATGACCGTCGGACTGGCCCTGGAACTCGCGGCCGAGGGCATCCGCGTCAATGCCGTGCGTCCCGGCATCATCGAGACCGACATCCACGCCGCTGGCGGGGACCCCGGCCGCGCCGCACGGATGGCACCCACTCTGCCAATGCAGCGCGCCGGCACCGCGGACGAGGTCGCGAAGGCGATCCTCTGGCTGCTGTCCGATGAGGCGAGCTACACGACCGGTACGACCGTCGACGTGACCGGCGGCCGGGCGATCATGCCGTAACGCGCAACCACCTGGGGAGCAGTCTCATGACCAAGCGCATCGCCGTCTCGCTGCTCGCACTTGCCGCGTTCACGGCGCCCGCTTTCGCCCAGCCGGCCTGCCCGATGGAGCGGGCGATCTACACCGAAAGGGACAACGGCTACGAGCTGCGCTTCCGGCCCGCCGAGTCCTGGGAGCTCTACGGCATGATGAAGGCTGTCTACGAGCTTCACTTCCCGGACGGCGAGACGGTACTCTGGGGCTACTACGCCGGCAACATGGGAACGAGCCGTGACGAAGGGTTCCTGTTCTCGCCGGACTGCCGCCGCCCCGGGCCCGAGGACCCGGGTTCCTCCGAGGACGAACTGGCCGGCTGCCAGGTCTGGAACAACGTCGTCTACGAATTGAAGGACGGCGACGTCGATTTCATGCCGCTTTATGACGAACCGGCAGTCGAGCGGCTGCTGATGACCGATCTCGGCCGGGTTGTCCGCTATTCGCTCTTCGTCCTCGGTCCAGGCGACGAACCCTGGGACGTCTTCACCTTCAAGGAATGCGCCCCGGAATGAGCCTTGAGCTGACGCTTCTCTTCTGGAGCCTCTTGCTGCTCGCGGCCCATATCGGCGTCCAGTCGACGCTCTACCGCCTGCATCACGGCTGGCGCTTTTCGTGGTCGGCCCGCGACGATGAGGGGGCACCCGACAGGTGGACCGCCCGTGCCGAGAAGGCGCTGCGCAACTTCCTCGAAACCTGGCCGGCCTTCATCGTGCTGGTCCTTGTCGTCGAGCTGGCGGACCGTTCGGACGCCCTGACCCAGTGGGGCGCACATCTCTGGTTCTGGGCACGCTGGGCCTATCTCCCGCTTTATCTCTTCGGCGTCTTCCTCGTCCGCTCGGCCGTCTGGAGCGTCGCCGCGCTGGGGCTCACCCTGATCTTCGCCGGCATCCTGTTCTGAGTGTCGAAAACTGCATGGCCGCCATGCCGCGGGGCTTTCCTCTTTGCGCCCGCTGGTCTAACCCCATCCGTGCACCTACGTGAGCCTGAAGGCGGCGAGACACAGCAATGGCGGAAGCATTCGATTTCACGGTCATCGGCTCGGGGCCGGGCGGCTATGTCGCCGCGATCCGCGCCGCCCAGCTCGGCATGAAGGTCGCCGTGGTCGAGAAGTGGCCGACCTTCGGCGGCACCTGCCTCAACATCGGCTGCATCCCTTCGAAGGCTCTGCTCCAGGCCTCCGAGCTCTTCGAGGAAGCCAACCACAGCTTCAAGAGTTTCGGCATCGACGTCGTACCCCGGCTCAACCTGCCGCAGATGCTGCGCCACAAGGACGATACCGTCGCCGCCAACGTCAACGGCGTCGACTTCCTTTTCAAGAAGAACAAGATCACCGCCTTCCGCGGCACCGGCTCGATCGGCGCCTCGGGCCGTGTGCTGGTGACACCCGAGAGCGGTGGCGGGCAGACGATCGAGAGCCGGCACATCGTCATCGCCTCCGGCTCGGTCGCCGCGTCCCTCCCCGGCATCGAGATCGACGAGGAGAAGATCGTCACCTCGACGGGTGCCCTGACGCTCAAGGAAGTGCCCCGCCGCCTGCTGGTCATCGGCGCCGGGATCATCGGGCTCGAACTCGGCTCCGTGTGGGCGCGCCTCGGCTCGAAAGTCACCGTCGTCGAGTTCCTCGACCGCATCATCCCCGGCGCCGATAGCGAGGTCGCGCGCCAGATGCAGCGCATCCTGCAAAAGCAGGGCCTCGAATTCCGTCTCGCGACGAAGGTGAAATCCGTCGATCGTCAGGACGACGGCTCGCTGACCGCGCGGCTCGAGCCGGTCGGCGGCGGCGACATGGCGCTGATCGACGCCGACGTGGCGCTCGTCGCGGTGGGCCGCAAGCCTTATACCGAAGGGCTCGGCCTCGAAGCGGCGGGTATTGCGCTCGACGAGCGCGGCCGCATCCGCACCGACGCCCGGTTCCGCACCAACGTGCCCGGCATCTATGCCATCGGCGACGTGATCGCCGGCCCCATGCTCGCGCACAAGGCCGAGGACGAGGGCATCGCCGTTGCCGAGATCGTCGCGGGACAGGCCGGCCACGTGAACTATGGCGCCATACCGTCCGTGATGTACACGAGCCCCGAAGTAGCCTGGGTGGGCAAGTCGGAGGACGAGCTCAAGGCGGAGGGCATCGACTACAAGATCGGCAAGTTCCCATTCACCGCCAACGGCCGCGCCAAGGCGATGCTGGCGACGCAGGGTTTCGTGAAGATTCTCGCCGACGTAACGACCGACCGCGTGCTCGGCGCCCAGATCATTTCGAAAAATGCCGGCGAAATGATCCACGAACTCACGGCGGTGATGGAATTTTCGGGAGCCGCCGAGGATATCGCGCGCACGACGCACGCCCACCCGACGCTCTCGGAGGCGATCCGCGAGGCCGCGCTGATGTGCGGCGACGGCGCGATTCACATCTAGGAGGCGGCGTCGCCCCGCGGATGCGCGGCCCGGTAGCTTTCGAGCAGCCGTTCGGTGTCGATGGCCGTATAGAGCTGCGTCGTCGACAGAGAGGTATGGCCCAGCAGTTCCTGGATGGCCCTGAGATCGCCGCCGCGGCCGAGCAGATGCGTCGCAAAGGAATGGCGGAGCGCGTGTGGCGTTGCATTGGGCGGCAGGCCCAGCGCGCCCCGCAGCTGAGCCACCCGTAGCTGGATCAGCCGCGGCGACAGCGCTCCGCCGTTCACGCCGCGAAACAGCGCCTGGCTCGGCCCGGGCTTGAACGGGCAGAGCTTCATATAGTCGGCGATGCGGGCGCGTACCGCGGCGATAAGCGGCACCATTCGGGTCTTGCCGCCCTTGCCGATGATCCGGACCACGTCGCTTTCGAGATCGGCGCGGGTGAGCGCCAGCGCTTCGGAAATGCGGAGGCCCGCGCCGTAACAGAGTGAGAGCACCGCCATGTCGCGCGCGGCGACCCACGGACGCTCCTCGAGTTCGGCGGTCGCCGCGATGGCCCCCCGCGCCTCGCCGACGGTCAGCGCCCGCGGCAGCGAGCGACCCTGCTTAGGGGCTCGAACCGTGTTGAGCGCTTCGGTCGAAAGCACGCCCTCACGCTCGAGGAATCGAAAGAAGCTCCTGATCGCCGAAAGCGCCCGGGCAAGCGAGCGCGACGTGACATCGTCGCCGCGCCGCGCCGCCATGAAGGCGCGGATGTCGGCGGCCCGCATGTCGCGCAGCGTTTCGAGCGACACGGCGCCGCCGGTATGGGTGGCGAGAAAGGCGAGGAACTGGCCGAGATCGCGGCCATAGGCGTCCAGCGTCTTCGGCGCGAGCCGCCGCACCGCCCCAAGATCGCGCTGCCAGAGCCCGATCTGGCGCTCGATCTCCGCATCGACGAGGAAAGCGGTGCCGTTCATGGGAGCGATGCTAGGCATCCGCGATTAGCAATTCGTCACCGCCTCGCCCGGGTCGCAGAATCAGCTTGCCCGACCTATCCTGCCCATGAGAACAAAACGGGCACCACCTCAGCGGTTGGCCCGGAGGCGCGAAGCCCCGACGGGACGGCGCATAAGCCAGTCACGGTTGGACCTCGTGTCCGAAGGACGGCGGGGACAGAGCAACAGGGCTGATGGAGCACTTCCCGAACATCGTCGCGGTGATGGTACCGCTCGCGGTCGAGGCGCCCTATTCCTACCGCGTGCCACCGGGCATGGAGGTCCGGCGCGGCTCGATCGTCGTCGTGCCGCTGGTCGGGCGCTCCTATCCCGGCGTCGTCTGGGGCCCTCCCGCTGATCTCGTCGCCCACAACCGCCTCAAGGATATCGAGCACGTCTATGACGTGCCGCCGCTCGGCGAGGAGCTGCTGCAGACGGTCGACTGGGTGGCGCGCTATACGCTCGCCGCCCCGGGTATGGTGCTGCGTGCGGTCCTGCGCTCGCCGGAGGCGCTCGAGCCCGAGCGGCCGGTTGCTGCCTACCGCCGCACCGGCTACGAGCCCGAACGCATGACCCCGGCGCGAAACCGTGTTCTCGAAACGGTTTCCGACGGCCTCGCCTGGGCAAAGTCGGCGATCGTCGGCGCGAGCGGCGTTTCGCCGTCGGTCATCGAGGGGCTCGAGAAGGCCGGGGCGCTGGAGCGGCTGGAAGTCGCCCCCTCGCCCGTCGTGGGACCGCCGGATGTCGACTGCGCGCCGCCGGCGCTCAATGCCGAACAGGCCGAGGCGCTCCGAAGCCTGCGGGAGATGCCCCCCGACCGCTTCGGCGTCGCGCTGCTCGACGGCGTCACGGGAGCCGGCAAGACCGAGGTGTTTTTCGAGGCCGTCGCCGATACGCTCCGGGCGGGCCGGCAGGCGCTGATCCTCCTCCCCGAGATCGCACTGACGAACACCTTTCTCGCGCGCTTCGCGAGGCGCTTCGGCACGCCCCCGGCCGAATGGCACTCCGACGTGACGCCCGCCCGGCGGACGCGGACCTGGCGCGGCGTCATGGACGGCACCGTGCGTGCGGTGGTCGGCGCGCGCTCGGCGCTCTTCCTGCCATTCCAGGAACTGGGTCTCATCGTCCTCGATGAGGAACACGACGGCGCCTACAAGCAATCGGACGGCATCAACTATCACGCCCGCGACATGGCCGTGGTGCGGGCGAAATTCGCCGATGCGCGCGTGATCCTGAGTTCGGCGACGCCCTCGGTCGAAAGCCGCAACAACGCCGATACGGGCCGCTACCGCTATGTGCCGCTCCACTCCCGTTTCGCCGACGCTGTGTTGCCCGACATCACCGCGCTGGACCTGCGCGAGGAGCCGCCCGAGAAAGGCCGCTGGATTGCCCCCCGCCTCGCGCGCGAGATCTTTTCGACGCTCGATCGCGGCGAGCAGGCGCTGCTCTTTCTCAACCGGCGCGGCTATGCACCGCTGACGCTTTGCCGCGCCTGCGGGCACCAGTACCAGTGCCCGAACTGCGACGCATGGCTGGTCGAGCACCGCTTTCGCGGCGTCCTTATGTGCCACCATTGCGGGCACGAACAGAAGCGGCCCGAAACCTGCGGCAATTGCGGCGCGGTCGACAGTCTCGTTCCCATCGGACCGGGCATCGAGCGCGTGGCCGAGGAGGCCGAGGAGCGCTTTCCCGGGGCCCGCAAGGTGATCCTCAGCTCAGACATGGGCAGCCATGCCCAGCTGCGCGAGCGGTTCGCGGAGATCGAACGCGGCGAATACGACCTGATCATCGGCACCCAGCTCGTCGCCAAGGGCCACCACTTCGAGAAACTGACGCTGGTAGGGGTGCTCGATGCCGACCTCGGGCTCGCTCACGGCGACCCGCGTGCCGCCGAACGCACTTTCCAGATTCTGACGCAGGTGACGGGACGGGCCGGCCGTGCCTCGCGCCATGGCCGGGCCTTCCTCCAGACCTGGCACCCGGCGCATCCGGTGATCGAGGCGATGGTCAGGGGCGACCGCGAGGCCTTCTACCGGCACGAGCTCAAGGTCCGTGCGGACGCGCAGCTGCCGCCCTTTGGCCGCCTCGCGGCGCTGATCGTCTCGGCCAATGCGGAGGGCGAGGCGATGGACTACGCGCGGAAGCTGCTCTCCGCCGCGCCCATGGCCGACGATCTGAAGCTTTACGGCCCCGCCGTCGCCCCGCTCGCGATGATCCGCGGCCGCCACCGCGTGCGGCTGCTCGCGCAAAGCCCGAAATCCTTCGACCTCTCCGGCTATGTGCGGTTCTGGATCGGGCAGGCGGAGCCGCCCAAGGGCAGCATCAAGGTGCAGATCGACATCGATCCGCAGAGCTTCTTCTAGTTGGCCTCGTGCCGCCTGACGAAATCCTGGACCTCGATCGCCTGCCCCGTTCGGGCGCTCTCGATGGAGGCAAAGACCAACGCACTCGCCTGGACGTTTTTCTCGACCGTGGTCTCCATCTCGGGGCCGCCGTCGAGCCAGGCGCAGAACTTCTCGATGAGCCAGGTGTTGAGCCACTTGGGCTGATCGAGAAGCACGATTTTCTGGCCTTTGCCTTCGCGCGTCTGCTGTCGCCTGAGCCCGGTGCGGCGGAAGATTTCGATCTCCCGACTGTTGAGGATGGCCGTGCCGT
>CAYRNE010000145.1:0-7101 GCA_964425245.1 uncultured Devosia sp. | reverse complement strand
GAGAATCTTCTCCATCGCCTTCCCCCGCGCCAGCTCGTCGATGAGCTTGTCGAGGTAGCGGATTTCGCGCATCGTTTCGTCCTCGATCTGCTCGACGCGCACGCCGCAGATGACGCCGGTGATCAGCGAGCGCGCCGGGTTGAGCTTGGGCGCGGTCGCATAGAAGGCCGCGAGCGTCGTTCCGTCGGCGATAACCTTGTCCAGCGACTTCTGCGTGTGGCCCGTGAGCCACCGGATGATCTCGTCGACCTCCGCCTTGCTGCGCCCCTTCTTCTCGGATTTCTGCAGGTAGAGCGGGTAAACGCTTGCAAACGGGATCGAGAAAACGCGCTGGTTCCTGCTGTTCATCGGGTTCTGCCGGCGGTTCGTGGATGCGTCGCGATGGTGCAATATCCGGGGCGCGCAGGCAACGAAACAGGCAGGCATCGCGGGCAGGGCGCCCCGCGCCCGTTCACCGGCAGCCACAGAAGTTAACGTCCATTTACCATCGATTCCTTCGGCCAGACTTTAAGCGAATAGCTACGGCTCGCGGGTAGTTTTCGCCGCATGCGGACAGCCCCGGACTTCGCGATTTCCAGGCTGCTCGTCGCCGTGGTGGGGGCGGCGGCGCTTGTCATGTTGTGGAACGCGCCGGCGTTGCTGGCGTGGGGAGAGGGCGCCGCCGGCACCTGGCTGGTGATCGTGCAGCTTGCCGGCCCGGTGATCGCCGCGTCGCTGAGCGCCTGGGCCGCCTTGCGCAGCACAGGCCGCGAGCGCCGCGCCTGGGCGTTCATCGGCGCCGGCTCGCTCCTCTATATCGTCGGCAACCTCGCCTACGCCGTGCAGGCGTTCACGCACCCGGCCGCCTATTTCCCGACCTGGGCGGACCTGCCGTTCCTCCTCATGGCCGCATCGTTCGCCGCCGGCATACTGCTCTATGGCCGCAGGAGCACGCTGCCTCTCGCCATCGACACCTACAACTTCACGCTCCTTTACGGCGCGATGATCTTCGGGACGCTGTTCCTGCTGCACGGGGACATCAGGGCGTCGCTGCTCGACGAGTGGGGCACGATGGTCGCCTTCCTCTATCCGGCCTTGTGGGGAAGCGTCGCCGCGCTCGCGGCGATCCATCTCGTCCTCTATCCGAAGACGTCGCGGAGCTTCGCTTTTCTTCTGCTGACCCTGGCGATGACCGCCGAGGGCATTGCCGATTACATCTACGCCACGGAGCTGATGCGCCGGACCTTCGAAATCGGCACGATGCCGCATTTCCTCTGGATGGTTTCGGCCGCGTTGATCGGCTGGGCCGCCGTCGAGCATGTGCTTTCGGCCCGCCGCGCGCGGGCCGCCACGGTCATCGAAGCTGCGCAGGACTCGCAGCTGCTGATCAGCGAGGCCGTGGCGCCTGCGCTGATCCTCTTCGTCGTGCTCCTCACCGGCACGGTTTCCGGCGCGTTCGGCAGCGGCACCTATCAGTATTTCGCCGCCGGACTGACGGTCGTTCTCGCCGCTGCAGTCGGCCTGCGCGAATATTGGGTCGCAACGACGCGGCGTCAGCTGCAGACCGTCGCCGACGAGCGGCTGCGCCAGCTTACCGAGAGCGAGGAGCGGCTGACCGCCGTTCTCGAATCGACCAGCGACAGCGTGCTCGTCATCGACACCGACTTGAAAGTGCGCTTCTTCAACCGCCAGGCGCTGCAGCTCGTCCCGGAACTCGCCGAGGTGGGTGTCGGCGGCAGCGTATGGGATCTCGTCAGTGCCGATGAGCGGCAGGCATACGGCGCGCAGCTCGAAACGGTGATGCGGACGGGACGGCCGTGGACCGTCGAGCTGTTCAACCCGACGCGCGGAGTCTGGGTCGATCTGCGCGCTTATCCGACGGGCAGCGGCGTCTCGGTGTTCTACCGCGACATCACCGAGGAGCGCCGTTCGCGCGAGGAGATCGCCTATCTGGCGCACCACGATTTTCTCACCGGCCTCGGCAGCCGCAGCATCTTCAGCAGGAAGCTCGCCGAGTCCCTTGCCGCCGGCCGGTCGCGCGCCGTGCTGCTCGTCGACCTCGACTTCTTCAAGGACATCAACGACACGCTGGGCCATTCGGTCGGCGATGCGGTGCTCGTCGAGGTGGCGCATCGCGTCAGGAGCTGCGCCCCCGAACACGCACTCGTCGCGCGCCCTGGCGGTGACGAGTTCGTTCTCGTGGTCGAGGATCTCTCCGATACCGAGCTTCTCGAGCTCGGGCGGAAGGTCATCGGCGTCATCGCGCTGCCGATTTCCCAGGCCGGGCAGTCGCTGCTGGTGGGCGCGAGCGTCGGCATCGCCTCGACGAGGAATGCGTCGATCGGCGAAGATCTTTTCACCAAAGCCGACATCGCCCTCTACGAGGCAAAATCGGACGGCCGGGGACAGGTCCGCATGTTCGAGGCCGGCATGGAGGCGAGGGTGAGGGCGCGCAAGGCGCTCCTCTCCGATCTCTCCCGCGCGCTCGAACAGGGCGAACTCGAGCTTGCCTACCAGCCGCTCCTCAACACGGCGTCGCGCCGCACGGCCGGTTTCGAGGCGCTGCTGCGGTGGAACCATCCGGTCCGCGGCACCATCGCGCCGGCCGAGTTCATTCCGCTCGCCGAGGAGGGCGGGCTGATCGATGCGATCGGCGGATGGGTCGTACGGGCCGCCTGCGAAGAGGCCCTGAACTGGCCGCCGGAGATGAGCGTGTCGGTCAACGTTTCGACGCGGCAGCTCGCCGATCCCCGCTTCGTCGAAAAGGTTGTCATGGCCTTGCACGATAGCGGGTTCGACCACCGCCGGCTGGAGCTGGAAGTAACCGAATCCGCACTGCTGCGGGACGTGAACCTCCCGGTCCTGCAGGAGCTTGCCGAACTCGGCATCCGCATCACGCTCGACGATTTCGGCACCGGTTACTCGTCGCTGAGCTACCTTCAGCGCTTCCCGTTCAGCAAGCTGAAGATCGACCGCTCGTTCATCCGCAATGTACCCGCCGACCGGAACAGCCTCGCCATCGCCGGCACCGTCGTCGATCTTGCCCAGATCCTCGGCATGAAGGTTACGGCCGAGGGCGTCGAGACCTCCGCCCAGTTCGACTGGGTGGCGCGGCATTGCGATCAGGCCCAGGGTTTCTTCATCGCAAGGCCGATGTCCGCGAGGGAAATCCCGGCCTACCTCGCCCAGGAAAGGGCGGCGGATCGGGAGCGGGCGGCCGGCGCAGGCGCATAGCGGGCGCGGGCGCGATCGCGCCATTCCGGCCCTGCCGTACCGACAGCCGGATTGGGCGTCCTCGCGGCCCTCGGCGGCACAGGACGCCAAGAGCCCGTCGGTTCAGGCTCGGGCGAGCGGCGATGTCGAAGCCTTGGGCTGCTCGCGCAGCAGCGCAACGGCAAACGCAGCCATCCACAGCATCGGGGCGAAGACGCTCACCCGTTCGACGAGGCCCATCCACGGCGTCGGCTCGCCGGCGGCGATTGCGGGGATCGCCGTGCTCACGATACCGCCCGCTGCGAGCATCGCGATGCTGACCAGCCCGGTAAACCAGCGGAAGGCCATCCCTTGCGAGAGCGCGCCCGAGATCATGAAGCCGAGCATCAGCGCGACGGCCGAGCCGGCGAAGACGATGTGCATGGTGTCGGTCGCGGTGAAATCGGCGCCACGCATGTGCATGGGCGCGACGATGCCCCAAAGCAACGAATTGACCGCGAAGAGCCCGAGGAACAGGGCGGTGATCGTGAGGCTCGGCCGCCCTGCTGCGGCGCGCCAGACGCCGGCGGCGAAAGCGATCGACAGCGCGAAGTGCGGATACCCCATCGTCATCCAGAATTCACGCGAGGGCGAGCCGATGGCGGAGAGCTCGCTGACCTGCTGGCTCGTGTACTCGTAGCCCGGATAGAGCCAGAACGCCGCGAGCAGATCCATGGCGAGGAACAATGCCCCCGCAGCGACGCCGCAGACCAGAAGCACCCGTGTCAGCGCCATGACCCGTCCCCACCGTTGAGGGCCGAGTATCGGCTCCGCGGCACGCCTGGCCTTGATCGGCGTCAATGAGCTGCGATAGGCCGCCTCAGTTGAACGGGCGAATCTCGACGGGCGCGCGGCAGGCGAGGGCGGCCTTGCGGCCCCATGCCAGCGCCTCGTCCTCGTTCCCGACGTCCAGCACCCAGAAGCCGCCGATGTGCTCCTTGGTCTCGACGTAGGGACCATCGGTCACGAGCACCTTGCGATCCGGCTTCAGGCGCACCGATTTCGCTTTCTGCGGGCGGTCGAGTCCGCCGACGAAATCCACAATTCCCGCGGCCTTCATCTCCTCGTTGAGCGCCGCGATGTCGCGCCTGGTTTCCTCGCTCTCCGAATAAGGCTCGAAGTCGTCGGGATGGTGGATGGCGACGAGGTACTGTGTCATTCCTTTCTCCTCTCCGGTTGAGCGGCGTCCTTGATCCGCTGTCACCCCCTAGCCGAACCGCCGGGGGCGATATCGACAACCGGCGGCAGATTTCCGGCCTCGCTCTCCCCCGCGAGCGCTGCTGATAAGAGGGTGTTCCCTTGACCCTGCGGTTTTAGTGGCTATCTAGGGGAGTATGAGCAAGCAGTTTCAGAGATTTGCCGTGCTTGCCTGCCGGGGTCGCCTCGAAGCAGGCACCTGAGCCCTAGGCCCGCGCGCGCGGAGCGCCGGCCGGCCTAGGGACAATCCTCACATCGGAATGATGCGCCGCGTTCCGGCTGGAAAGCCGGGACGGCGGCCGCGCGAGAGGCAACCCTTCCCTACCGCCCGCAGGCGGAGGAAGGGGCAAGTTTGGACGAGCACGGAATGACCAGACAGGACAGGGGATATCGCTGCACGCAAGCGCGGACGCAGCCCTGACCGGCGCCTTCGGGAGCCGGTCAGGGGACGAGCTGCCTGCCGCTTCTTTCACCCGGAGAAGGTCAATGCACGATCACCCTGTCGCCGTTCTGTCCGCCACCGACTACGCCCGCCTGCAGGGCCTCATGTGCACGCTCACCGGCAGCAGGACGCCGCTCGCGGACCTGCTTCGCCGCAAGCTCGAAGCGCCGGTCGTGATGCTGCCGTCCGACGCAGGGCCGGACCTCGTCCGCAGCGGCAGCAAGGTCCGCTTCCGCATCGACGGCGAGCGCGTGCAGGAACGCCGGCTCGTCTGGGAGCCGCCGGTCATGGGCGACACGTCCACCCTCTCGCTGCAACTGCCGCGCGGGCTCGCCCTGCTCGGTCTCAGCATCGGGCAGGCGATCTCCTACGCTGCATACAAGGATCGAACCGAGCACCTCGAGGTGGAATACGTCCTGCCCGAGGAACACGGCGATCTGCCGCCGCCGGAGCATGCCGGGACCTTCCTCCATGCCGCGCTGGCCGAAGTCCTGCCGGACGGCGGATAGGCGCACGCCATCTCACTACTACTCTCTCGATACTTGGAGGCACGATTGTCGACACACGATTTCCATCACGAAACCACCACCACGCGTCCCGCGCCGAAGAGTGCGATCGGCCGGTTCCTGACGACGATGCTCAACCGCTGGCAACGCGCGAAGACGGCCGCGACGCTCTCGGCGCTCGATGACGCGATCCTCGCGGACATCGGGATCACGAGGTCCGAGATTCCCAACGTCGCGGCACAGGTCGCCGGCCTCGGCCGCGGGGCCGCGCCGGCTCTGGCGGGCCGCGGATCGAGCCGCTTTGGCGCCGGGTCCGGCGTGGACCGCGCGCGCGGCCGCGAGGACGCGAAGCTCGCGGCGTAAGCTTCCGGTGGAGGTGTGATCATGCGCATCCCGAAACACGGGCTCCGGCGCGCGAGGCGCGAGAGCAGCCGATGAGCCTGGTCCGGCAACCTGCGAGAGCAAGCGCCGGGCCAGGCAAGGCAAGCTCACCGTTCTCACGCAAATTGCCGGCCGCCAGCCAGTTCGCGGCGCGGGCCGGCGCATCTGGAGCAATCGAGATGACATTCAAGTACGCGCTCACGCTGTCTGCATCCGGCGGGAACAAGCTCGCCCGGTTCAAGGACTGGGCGGAAAGGCACCTGCCCGATCTCGACTACCGCCTGCCGCCGCAGGCGCCGATCAAGAACGAGACGCTGACGATCCGCCTGCGTTCGCTCGAAGACAGGGCACGCATTCTCAAGGCATTGCCCGCAACCCTTCCCTGACTGGTCCCGGGCGCTTGCCGGAGGCTGAAGATGAGTACGAGACGGACGAGGGCCGACGCGCTCGGCCCGTGGCCCGCCGGGTTCCGTGAGCTGGGGGTGGCCATTGCACCGCTCGCCGCCCGCGCCGGACGGCTGCTCTCGGGCATGATCGAGACCCGCCGCAACCCGCCGATCTCCATTGCCCGCACGGAGCACCGGCGGTTGGGCATCCTCGCGATGGCCGCACCGGGGCACGACGCCACGGCCAGCGACGCGCTCAATCACGAGCTCGACCGGGCGCGCGTCGTGCCCGATGGCGCGCTCCGGCAGGACGTCGTGCGCATGGGCTCGATCGTGACCTTCCGCCGCGGCTCCGGGGAAACCGAGCGGGTCGCGGTGGTCTATCCCCCGGAGGCTGACGAGGCGGTGGGCAAGGTCTCGATCCTGAGCCCGCTGGGTGCCGCGCTCATCGGACTGGGCGAGGGCCAGACGTTCGAGTGGATGGCCGCCCCCGGCCGTCGCGAGAGGCTGACGGTGATTTCCGTGCTGCAGCCGCGGAACCGCGCGCCTCGCGATTGACGGCGCGCGGGGTGCCGCGGGCCTCGGGGCGATTGCGTCCGGGGCGTCCTCGCGCGTAAGAGGAGCGGATGAAGAAGATCGGCTTTCTCTCCTTCGGCCATTGGAACGCGTCGCCGCGTTCCGGAACGCAATCGGCGTCGGATGCCCTTCTGCAGTCCATCGATCTCGCGGTCGCTGCGGAAGAGGTCGGCGCCGATGGCGCCTATTTCCGCGTCCATCACTTTGCCCGGCAACTCGCTTCGCCCTTCCCCTTGCTTGCCGCAATCGGCGCGAGGACCAGCCGCATCGAGATCGGCACGGCCGTCATCGACATGCGCTACGAGAACCCGCACTACATGGCCGAAGACGCTGGCGCCGCCGACCTCATCGCGGGCGGCCGCCTGCAGCTCGGCATTTCGCG
>CAYRNE010000144.1:0-7108 GCA_964425245.1 uncultured Devosia sp. | reverse complement strand
CCCGCTCCTGAAGGAGCTGGATCACGATGGCCGTCGAGGTCATGACGAAGCCGCTCGCCGCAACAAAGGCAACGAACGGCGGCAGGCCGATGATGAGGCCCGCGGCGGAAAGCAGGATGGCACATCCCGCGACCTGGATGACCCCTAGCCCGAAGATCTGGCGGCGCAGGTTCCACAGCTTCATCGGCTCCATTTCGAGCCCGACGAGGAAGAGGAACAGCACGACGCCGAGTTCGGCGGCGTGGAGGATCGCCTGCGGATCGCTGATGATCCTGAGGCCGAACGGACCGATGACGAGGCCGGCAGCGAGGTAGCCGAGCACCGAGCCGAGGCCGAGGCGCCGGAACAGCGGCACGGCGATGACGCCCGCCGCGAGCAGCGCAACGACCTGCACGAGGTCGACCCCGGTGTGCGCAGCGGTCTCGGCCGCATGCACCGCTCCCTCCAAGGCCGCCTGCCCTGCCGCCATGCCGCTTCTCCGTCTCGTGGGTTAGGAGTGCGGTGCGATCCGGCGGCGGTCAAGCCATCCCGACGGGCAGGTGCCATGCGGCGGCGGTGCAGCCGAGGCGCCGATGCCTCGATCTATTCCGCCTTGGCGCCGGCGGCGGCCGCCTCGTCGGCCAGCCGGCGCTGCCGCTCGTCGCGGATGGCGCGGGCGGCATTTTCGAGGATCACGTCCTTCTCGCTCATGCTCGCGGTGCGCCGGACGGGCCGGCGGGGTTTGATCTCGGCCGGCGGAATCAGGCTCTCCGCGAGGCCCTGCAGGATGATCAGCGACGGCACGGCCATGAGGCTGCCGATCGGTCCCCAGAGCCAGATCCAGAAGATGATCGAAAAGAAGATCAGGAACGGGTTGAGCGTCATGATCCGCCCGACGAACGCCGGGAACGCGAACTGCCCTTCGATCAGGTTGACGGCCATGTAACAGGCGACCGGGCCGAGGATCATGACGAGATCAGACTGCGTGGCAAACCCGACGAACAGCAGGATGCCGATCATCACCGCCTGTCCGACATAGGGGATGTAGTTGAGGATCGCGGCGATCACACCCCAGAGCAGCGGTGACGGCATGCCGAAGGCGAAGGCGATGATCGTCACGGCGACGCCGACGACGAGGTTGAGCACCGTCACCGAGAGCAGAAATCGCGACACCTTGGTCTCGATTCCGGTGAACACGTGCGCCGTCCGCCAGCGCAGCTTCCGCGAGACGATCACGGACAGGATCGAGGTGCGGATATTGTCCCGGGTGGCGAGGTAGAAGTAGAGGCTGGCGAGGAAGATCAGAATGTCGCCGAGCACGGCGGGTGCGACGAGCGCAACGTCGATGACCTGGCTGCTGTCCTGGACCTGCACCTGCATGGCCTCATTGCCGCCGAGGGCTTCATCGATCTGCTCCTGGACGTTCGACAGCACCTCGAAGGACTCGCGCCAGTTCAGCAGCTCCGTCTGCAGCCGCTGCCAGATCGCCGGCCAGCGAGCGACCCATTCGGCGAGCGGTACGGTGAAGAGCAGCAGGCTCACCGCGATCAGCGCGAGAAACATGATCAGCGTGATGCCGGCCGAAAGCGCCGGGCTGATGCCCCGGGCTTCGAGCCGGTCGACGATGGGCCCGAGGACGAGACCGACGACGATCGCGAGGCCGACGGGCAGCAGGATCGTATGCCCGAGCTTCAGGATGCCGACGAAAACCACCGCGGCAATGAAGACCAGCGCCAGCCGCGACGAAATCTGCAGCGACCGGTTGAACTGCGCCTCTGTGATTTCGTGTCTGGGCCGACGTTCCCGGTGCGGTAGTGGCTCGCTTGTGGACAAAGGGGGCTCCTCAGGCCCGCAGAACGGCGCCGGTTCCCGAAGGTTCCCGGCCGGGATTGCGCGTGCCGCGCCGCTGGCGCATAGAACGCCGCCCCGGAGAGCGTCATGGCCCGCAAGATCATCATCGATACCGACCCCGGACAGGATGACGCCGTCGCGATCCTCGCCGCCCTTGCCTCCCCCGAAGACTTCGAGGTGCTGGGCATCATTGGCGTGGCCGGCAACGTGCCGCAGCCGCTGTCCGTCAAGAACGCGCTCAAGACCGTCGAGGTCTCCGGCCGCACCGACGTGAAGGTCTATCCCGGCTCTGACCGGCCGATGCAGCGACCGCTGGTCACCGCGGAATACGTTCATGGAAAGACCGGGCTCGATGGCCCCGATCTGCCCGAGCCCGGGCTCAAACCGGAGGAGCAGCACGGCGTCGATTTCATCATCGAGGCGCTGCGCCGGGAGCCGGAGCGGACCGTGACGCTCTGCCCGCTCGGCCCGCTGACCGACATCGCGACCGCCTTCACGCGTGCGCCGGACATTGTCCCGCGGGTGCAGGAGATCGTGATGATGGGCGGTGGCTATTTCGAAGGCGGCAACACGACGCCCGCCGCGGAATTCAACATCTATGTCGACCCGCACGCCGCCGACATCGTCATGCGCTCGGGCGTGCCGATCACCATGGTGCCGCTCGACCTGAGCCACCAGATGCTGACGACCAACGGCCGCATCGCGGCGTTCCGCGCCATCGGCAACCGCGCCGGGCTGGTGACCGCCCAGATGCTCGAATTCTTCGAGCGGTTCGACGAGAACAAGTATGGCTGGGAGGGCGGACCGCTCCACGATCCCTGCGTCATCGCCTGGATGCTGAAGCCCTCGCTGTTCGAGGGGCGGCTGATCAACGTAACGATCGAAACCCAGAGCGAGCTGACGATGGGGATGACCGTCGCAGACTACTGGGGTGTTACGAAACGTCCGAAAAACGTCTTGTTTCTCCGTCGCGGCAACGCCGATGGATTTTATGATCTGCTGGTTGAGCGGATAGCGCGCTTGCCGTAATTTCCCGCCATGGACCTCGTAACCCTCCTCGCTTTCACCATCGCCTACGCCATTGCCGTCGCCGTGCCGGGCCCAGGCATCGCGGCAGTGGTCGGCCGCGCGCTCGGCGCGGGTTTCAATGGCGCGGTGCCGATGGTGCTCGGCATTCTCGTCGGCGATCTCGTCTATCTCGTGTTCGCGCTGTTCGGCCTTGCGGCCATCGCGGCATGGTTCGGGCCGGTCTTCATCGTCGTCCGCTGGGCGGGCGCCGCCTACCTGCTCTACATCGCCTGGAGGTTCTGGACCGCCAGGCCGGGCGAGGAGCAGATGGGCGCGAACGCCACGGGCGGCGCCTGGAAAACCTTCCTGTCGGGCCTCGCCCTGACGCTCGGCAATCCCAAGACCATCGTCTTCTACTTGGCGCTGCTGCCCACCGTGATCCCGCTGGACCGCCCGATCACCGCGCTCGGCTTCACCGAACTTGTCGTCATCATTACAGTCGTTTTGCTCGCGATCGGGCTCGCCTATGCCGGGCTTGCCGCCGCAGCCCGCGAGTTCCTGCGCTCGAGCCGTGCGGTCCGCGCCCTCAACCGCACGGCAGGCGCCATCATGGCGGGCGCCGCGGTTCTGGTCGTGGCGCGGGAGTGAACGTGGCGGCAGAGCGTGGAACCCGGAACATGGCCCTTCGCAAGCGGCGATGATCGCCAGGTTCCGGTTTCCGGGTTCTTCTAGGTTCCTAGTTCCAGGTTCGCCGCATCCATCCCCCAGCGCAGCAGGATTTCCGCGCGTTCGGCCGTCATGCCCTCGACATAGCAGCGGAGCTCCGGCGCGTTGCCGGACGGCCGGTAGTGGATGATGTCACCCGATTTGAGCGTGAAGCGCGGGCCGTCGATCACCGAGACGCTCTCGACCTCGCCGATGCCCGAGAAGAACCGGCGGGCATAGTCCGGGTCTGCGCCGAGGCGCGCGACGAGACCTGCACTCGCCTCGACGGGAACGCCGGCCAACCGGTCGCTGAGTGCCGGGCGCACCGGCAGGTCCGCGACGAACTGCGCGAGCGGCCGTCCCTCGCCGGCGGCGGCGCCGAGCACGCAGAGAATCGGCAGCACGGCGTCCCGCGTCGGCAGCCGCGTCAGCGTCGGCCCGCCGGCGATGGCGACGTCGGTGCCCAGCAGCGTTCCGCCGTTGGCCTCGAAGCCCACGACGGCGTTGCTGACATGGGCCGCCTCCTCCATCCCCGCGATCACGTAGGGCGAGCCGACCCTCGTGCGCTCCACCGCACGAAAGGCCCCGAGCGCCTCGATGGCCGAATTCGAGGTAACGGGCGTCACGACGGTATCGGCCCCCAGGAACCGCGCCGCGATCAACCCGATCACGTCGCCGCGAATGAAGTTGCCTTTCGCGTCGATGATCAGCGGCCTGTCGCCGTCGCCATCGGCCGAGACGATGGCGTCGAGCCGGTGCCGGGCGATCCAGTCGTGGCGCGGCTCGTAGATCGGATCGGAAACCGCTTCGGTGTCGACCGGAACGAACGTCTCGGAGCGGCCGAGGCGCACGACATGGGCCCTCGCGCGGTAAAGCAGCGAACAGAGATGATCGCGCGCGACCGACGAATGCTCGAACACGCCGATGACCCAGCCGGCGAGCGCGTCGGACGCGAGAAAGCTGCGATAGCGCTGCCTGTAGCGGTCGCCCGCGGCCGCGAACCCGTCTTCCGCCTCGGGGGGCGCCTCGGGCGGGGCGGCGTCGGCGAGGGCGCCGAGAATGCCGAGCTCGTCTTCCTTCGTGATCTCGCCCTGCGGCGTATAGAACTTGAGCCCGTTCCGGTCGGCCGGGATATGGCTGCCGGTGATCATGATGGCGGGCGCGCCTTCTGCCATCGCATGGAGGGCGAGCGCCGGCGTGGGCAGCACGCCGCAGTCGACGGCCGTGAGTCCGGCCGCGCGCACTGCGGCGGCGCAGTCCCGCGCGATCCCCGCGCTGCTCGCGCGCAGGTCGCGCCCGAGAAAGACCCGGCTGAACCCGGCTACCCTGCGCTTTTCGAGATGGCGGAGAAAGGCCGCGGCGTAGCGCCGCGCTTCGGCGCCGGCGAGCTCGCTCGCAAGCCCCCTGAGCCCGCTCGTCCCGAACCTGAGACTGCCTGCCATCCAGACCTCCGCCCGGTGAAATGTCACGCGTCCGCCGAGTCCCGCAACCCGGCCCTAAGGATTTGTTAACGGCTGGGTACCAGCCTTGCAGGATGCAGATCGTCAAGCGCACCATGGGCTGGATCCAGAAGCCCTCCGCCTGGGAGTATCAGCAATCGCTGAACGCCCGGCGAAAGGCGCAGGCGCAGGCTTATCTCAATCAGCAGAACGCCCTCGCGACATCGATCTTTTCGGCCAAGGACACCTTCAACCACGACCTGACGGCGCTCATCCTGCAATCGGTCGTGCAGCGGATCAGCAAGGAAGCCGAGGCGCGGGCCAAGGAGGCGCTGCCCGACGAGCTGCTGAAATCGCTCAGCGACAAGCTCGACAAGACCGTCTGAGGTTGCGGCGCGCCCGCCCTCGCGCTAACCGCGGCATATGTCCATCGTCGCTTTCTTCGACCGCGAGGTCACCCTCGTCGCCCGCGAGCTGCTCGGCGCGACGCTGCTCGTCGACGGCGTCGGCGGGATCATCGTCGAGACCGAGGCCTACCACCCGACCGATCCGGCCTCGCATTCCTATCGCGGGCCGACGCCGCGCAACGCCTCGATGTTCGCCGGCCCCGGCCGGGCCTATGTCTATCGCTCCTACGGCATCCACTGGTGCCTCAACTTCGTCTGCGGCGGCGCCGCAGCCGTCCTGATCCGCGCGCTCGAGCCCACCGACGGGATCGAGGCCATGATCGCCCGCCGCGGCGTGACCGCCGGGCGGGCGCTCTGCTCGGGGCCCGGCAAACTGGCCGAGGCGCTCGGGATCACGCGTGCCCACGACGGCCTGATGCTCGACGCGCCGCCGTTCGGGCTTCGGCCGGCGCGCCAGGCGCCACCGATCGTGGTCGGGCCGCGCATCGGCATTTCCAAGGCCGTCGAGGTGCCCTGGCGGTTCGGCGTCGCGGGCTCGGCGTTCCTGAGCCGCCGGTTTGCCGAACCCGCGGATCAACTGCTATCTGACGTCTCCGGGAACAGGAGAAACGCGTGACCGCCGACAAGCTCATCGACGAACTCATCGCCACCGGCACCATGAACGAGGAGACGCTCGCCGATCTCGAACGCATGCGGGCCGAGCATGCCGCAGGCACGCTCGACCCGGACGACGAGGCCTATCTCCGGGCCCTCCACGCGCGCATCACCAACGCGCCGATGGCTGAGGCCGAAGAGCCCGCTCCGGCCGCGCCCGTCCGGCTCGACGACCTGACGATCGAGGAGTGGCGCGACCGCGCGCTCAAGGCCGAGGCGGAGCTCGCCGAAATCCGCGAACTCGGAGCGGGCCAGAGCGGCGCCGGCTGAGGACGTTCATGGAACCAAAGCCCCAGCGGCAACTTGAGGGATAATCCACCAGCACGAGGGAGTACGCACGTGGCACGGCATTGGACTTGGACGACCTCTGCGGCACTCGCGCTTGCGGCAATCACCGCCGCCGCGGCGCAGGAAACGACGACCGAGCCGCCGGCGGACGAGACACCCACCGAGCAGCCGGCGGAAGAGCCGGCCACGGAAACCACCGCCCCCGCCGAAGAACCCGCGACCGAAACGGCGCAGGAGGCTCCCGCCGGCGACGCCGCTGCGGCGCGTGCAGCGGGCGGCCTGGCGATCGATTTGACCTGCGCCGACCTCGCCGGACTCGAGGAGGCGCATGCCGCCGCCCTCGTCTACTATATCGCCGGCTACGCGGACGCCCAGGCCAGCGCCGCCGGTGCGGCCGCCACCCCTCCCGACAACGGCATGCCCGGCGGCCTGACCCTGTCGGCCGCAGCCATAATCGCCGACTGCGCCGCATCGCCCGAGCAGCGCATCGCCGATGTCATTGCCGCCGCCGGCGGCTCGATGGCCGAGCGCGCCGCGGAGGCCCCTGCCCCGGCTGATGGCGCCGCGCCGGCCGACGACGCAGCCGCGCCTGCGGATGACGCTACGGCCCCGGCGGACGACGCCACGGCCCCTGCCGACGATGCGACGGCGCCTGCCGATGACGCCATGGCCCCGGCGGACGATGCAGCCGCCGAGGACGATGCCAAAACCGCGCCGCAATAGCCCGACTTCCTTGATCGGCCGCCAAGGCTGCGTTAGTGGACCAGAAGCCCGGAG
>CAYRNE010000143.1:0-7121 GCA_964425245.1 uncultured Devosia sp. | reverse complement strand
GGGCGACGTCATGTCCGGGTACATGAACCGGATCGCCGAAATGATCATCGCGGGCGGTTAGCATGATCTCGCTCAACTGGCTGCCCGAAGCCGCCTATCTCTACCTCCTGATCTTCGCGCGCGTCGGCACCATGCTGATGCTGATCCCGGCGCTCGGCGAGCAGGTCATACCGGCGCGGCTGCGGCTCGGCTTCGCGCTCGCGTTCGCGCTCGTTCTCTATCCGATGCTGACGCCCGGCCTCCCCGCCATGCCGGCGGACCTCATGCAGATCGTCGTGCTCCTAGTGCACGAGCTTGCGGTCGGGCTGATCATCGGGGCGCTGGCGCGCGTAATCGTCATGGGCACGCAGATCGCGGGCGCCATCATCGCTTTCCAGACCGGCCTCTCGGTGGCCCAATCCGCCGACCCTACCAACGGCGGCATCCAGGGCGCGATCATCGGCAGCTTCCTGAGCTTCCTCGGCATCACGCTGATCTTCGCGACCGACCTGCATCACGTCGCGCTGGCGGCGATCCATGACAGCTACATGATCTTTTCGCCCACGACGCCGCTGATGTTCGACGATGCCGCGCAGCTCGCGATCGAAACGGTGTCGGGAGCCTTCGTGATCGGCGTGCAGATGGCCGCGCCGTTCATCGTCTTCGGTCTCGTCTTCTATCTCGGGATCGGCATTCTCGGCCGCCTGATGCCGCAGTTGCAGGTGTTCTTCATCGCCATGCCGGCCACAATCTCGGTCGGTCTCGTCCTGCTCGCTATCCTGCTGACCATGATGATGGGCTGGTATCTCATGTACTTCGAGAACGGCATGGCGATGCTGCGCGGAGCATAGCGGGTGACCGACGAAGCTCCCGAAAAATCCTCGAAAACAGAAGATCCCTCGCAAAAGAAGCTCGAGGACGCGCACAAGCGGGGCGACGTCGCGAAGAGCCAGGAGGTGACCACCTGGTTCATGCTCGCGGGCTCCGGCCTGCTGTTCTCGCTGATGGCCGCGCCGACCAGTTCGGCGCTGACGGACAGCCTGAAGCTGCTTCTGGCCAACGCCGACCAGTTCGAGGTCGGCGGCAGCGCCTTCGGCAGCTTCTTCTGGGGCCTCGCAGGGGCGATTCTCCTCGTCGCCTTGCTGCCGCTCTTCTTCCTGCTGCTCTTCGGCATCGCGGGCAACCTCGTCCAGCATATGCCGCTCTTCTCGGTCGATCCGATCAAGCCCAAGCTCTCCAAGATTTCGCCCGTCGAGGGGTTTCGGCGCCTGTTCTCGCTGGAAGCGATCGTCAATTTCGCCAAGGGGCTCCTGAAGCTGGGCGTCGTGAGCGCCGTGCTCTGGTTCGTGCTGCAGCCCGATCTGAGCCGGCTCGAGATGATCGTGACCTCCGATCCGGCCGTAATCCTCACGACCTTCCAGGAGATGGGGATCAAGATCTTCGGTGCCGTGCTGGCGGTGGTCACCGTGATGGCCATTGCCGACTTCGTCTACCAGCGCAACCGCTGGTGGGAGCGCCAGAAGATGACGGTTCAGGAGACACGCGACGAGTACAAGCAGATGGAAGGCGACCCCAAGATCAAGGGTCGCATCCGCGCCATCCGCAACGAACGCAGCCGCAAGCGCATGATGGCGGCCGTGCCGCAGGCGACGGTGGTCATCACCAACCCGACACACTACGCCGTTGCCCTGAAATACGACCGCTCCATGTCGGCCCCGCAATGCCTCGCCAAGGGCGTGGACGCGGTTGCCCTGCGTATCCGGGCGATCGCGGAGGAGAACGATGTGCCCATCGTCGAAAATCCGCCCCTGGCGCGGGCGCTCTTCGCCAGCGTCGACGTCGACCAGACGATCCCGACCGAGCACTTCAAGGCCGTGGCGCAGATCATCGGCTTCGTCATGCAGCTCGAGCGGAAGCGGAAGTGGCGGGCGTGAAACCCTCCGCACGCGCAACCCGGGTTGCACCCGCCCGCGAAGACCCTTCGGGCAATCGGCACCGCCCGCCGCCTGCCCGCGACGCCCCTTTGCCGCTACCCAAATCACGGCCCCATTTGGTAGACCTTGATTCGCGGTGGATTCGCCGCAATTCCGGGGCAGAAGGGCGGATGGCAACGACGCCGATCGACGACGAAAGCTATCCCAATCCGTTGTTGAGCCGGCCCCGCAGCGCCGCGGGCTTGTGGCGCGTGGCGGCGTTGGCGGCTTTCTTCGTGATCGTGGCGATCGGTGTTTCGACTCTCGGCCCCGCGGTGCCGCCTGACCTCATACTCATCCTGCTCGGCCTGCTGGCTGTCGTCGGCGTCTTCTGTCTCTTCGCCATCGCGGCAGGACTCTTCCGCCTCGCGTCGAGCGACGAAACGCGGACGCTGTCGCGCGCCATCGTCGACAGCCTGCCCTATGGTGCGCTCGTTACCGATCGCGAGGGACGGATCGCCTATGCCAATGCCCAGTACGGGCAGTTCGCCGGCAGCATCGCCGATGGCGTCCCGGTCGGCGTGCCCCGGCTCTTTGCCGGCCAGACGGAGGCGGGGGAGGCGATCTACCGGCTCTCCCGCGCGGCGCGCGAGGGAAGGCCGGCGACCGAGGATATCCGCATCGTCGGCGGCCTTGGGGGCGGCATCGGCGGCAGTACCAAACCCTTCTGGTACCGCGTCGCCGTGCGCGCGCTTCCGGAAGTCGAAGGCACGCCCGGCCCGATGGTGATCTGGACAGTCGAGGACATCACACGCGACCGCGAACGGCAGGACAATGCCTTCCTCGAACTGCAGCGGGCCATCGACTATCTCGACCACGCGCCGGCCGGGTTCTTCACCGCGGATTCGCGCGGTCGCGTCCAGTATCTCAATTCAACGCTCGCCGACTGGCTCGGCTATGATCTCGCCGAGTTCGAAGCGGAGTCGATCCGCCTCGACGACATCGTCCGCGGCGACGGCGCAAGCCTGCTGATGCACGGCCGCAGCGATGGCGAAATCCGCACCGAGATCATCGACATCGACCTCGTGCGGCGGAACGGCACGACTTTGCCGGTGCGGCTGCTCCACCGCGCCGCACGGCTCGCGGACGGCGAACTGGGCGAGACGAGGACGCTGGTGCTCGATCGCAGCCGCAGCGCGACCGGCGAGGAAGAGTTGCGCGCTGCCGAGGTTCGCTTCTCGCGCTTCTTCAACGACACGCCTTTCGCGATCGCGACACTCGACGAGGAGGGCCGAATCGTCCGCACCAACGCACCGTTCAGCCGCATCTTCGGCTGGTCGGGTGGAGAAAAGAGCATAGAAGGCCATGCCATCGGCGACCTCATCGCCGAAGGCAGCCGCGCAGCGTTCATGAAGGCGGTCGGGGACGCTCTGGCCCATCGCTCCGAAATCGATCCGGTGGATGCCATGTTGGTCGGCGGGGGCGATCACGCCGTGCGGCTCTACCTGTCGGGCTCCGAGCCGAGCGCCGGATCGCCGGAGCGCGTGAACGTCTACGCGCTCGACATGACCGAGCAGCGCAAGCTCGAGGCGCAATTCGCCCAAGGCCAGAAGATGCAGGCTGTGGGGCAGCTCGCGGGCGGCGTCGCGCACGACTTCAACAACGTGCTGACGGCGATCATCGGATTCTCCGATCTCCTGCTGCTCAAGCACAAGCCCGGCGACCCGAGCTTCTCCGATATCATGTCGATCAAGCAGAGCGCCAACCGCGCCGCGGGGCTGACCCGCCAACTGCTCGCCTTCTCGCGCCGCCAGACATTGCGGCCGCAGATCCTCGAAGTGCCGGGCCATCTCGACGACCTCACGGTGCTCCTGAAGCGCCTGATCGGCGAGCAGATCGCGCTCAAGGTGGATCACGGGCAGGGTATCTGGCCGGTCAAGGCCGACCTCGTGCAGCTCGAACAGGTCGTCGTGAACCTTGTCGTCAACGCGCGCGACGCCATGCCGGACGGGGGCACGATCACGCTGCGCACCGGGAACGTGTCTGCTGCGGAAGCGGCCGCCTACGCCTACACAGGCATGCCGGCAGCCGATTACGTGCTGATCGAGGTCGTGGACACGGGTACGGGCATGCCGCCCGAAATTCTCGAGAAGATATTCGAGCCCTTCTTCTCCACCAAGGAACTGGGGAAGGGGACGGGCCTCGGCCTCTCGACGTTCTACGGCATCATCAAGCAGACCGGCGGCTTCATCTATCCGGAATCCGAGGTGGGGAAGGGGACCACCTTCCGCATCTTCCTGCCGCGCCATGTCCCGGCCGAGGGTGAGGCGCCGGCAAAGGTCGCCGCGGCTGCGGTCAAGGACCTCACCGGGCATGAGCGCATCCTGCTCGTTGAGGACGAGGACTCGGTGCGCTCCTTCTCGGCGCGCGCCCTGCGCACGACCGGCTACGAGGTATTCGAGGCCGCCTCTGGCGAGGAAGCGCTCGAGGTGCTGGAGGACGAGGACCACCAGATCGATCTCATGATCTCCGATGTGGTGATGCCCGAGATGGATGGGCCGGCGCTGCTCGCAAGGGTCCGCGAGCGGCTCCCGGGGCTGAAGGTGATCTTCGTATCCGGCTACGCCGAGGAGAGCGTGCGGCAGGATATTGCCGACGACCAGAGCGTGGAGTTCCTGCCCAAGCCGTATTCGCTCGACCAGATCAATTCGAAGGTCAAGGAGGTGCTCGGCAAGGCCGCCGAGTAGCAGCGGAGTGCAGTCCGTCCTGTAGGGCGCTCCGCCTCTGCTAGGCGATCCTGCCGCTGGGGAGGGGCGTCCCCGCGGCGAGGAGCTTGCGGTCGGCGAGCGCGGACCAGAGTCCATCCGGGATCGGTGTATTCCACCATTCGAGGACGCCGCCGAACTCCTCCTGCGATTTCGGGCCGGTCAGCACGGTGCAGACGGCGGGGTGCGCCAGCGCGAATCTGAGCGCGGCCGCCCCGAGCGGTACGCCGAATTCCGCGCAGATATCCCGGAGCGCAGCGGCTTTCTCGACGATCGCCGGCGGTGGCTTCTGGTAGGCGCCGGTATCGGGGCCCCAGATGTCGCGCCCCGCGAGTACGCCGGCCGCAAATGGCCCTGCCACGATGACCGAGGTGCCGCGCCGGACGCAGGTCGAGAGGAACGGATCGAGACAGTCCTGCTCCAGCAGGTTGTAGCGGTTGGCGAGCAGGAAGACGTCCCAGTCGCCGATCTCCATGGCGTCCATGAGCACCTGCCATTCGTTGACGCCGAGACCGATGGCGCTGACGGCGCCCGATGCCCTGAGCTCGTTGAGCGCCCGGTAGCCGCCGTCGACGAGTTGCTTCCAGTAGGGCTTGTTGCCTTCCTCGCCATGGGTCCGCGTGCCGATGTCGTGGACGAGCAGGATTTCGACGTGCGAGAGGCCAAGCCGCTGCAGGCTCGCCTCATGGGATCGCATGATGCCGTCATAGGAGTAATCGTAGACGATCTCGAAAGGGAAGGGCTGCACCCAGGGATGGTCCATGGTGCGGTCGGCCTCGGTGCGCACCGGCCGCAGCAGCCGGCCAACCTTGGTCGAGAGGACGACGCCATCGTTACGGAAGCGAAGGGCGTCACCCATCAGATGCTCCGCCTTGCCCGAGCCGTAATGCGGCGCCGTGTCGAAGTAGCCGACACCGGCGTCCAGTGCCGCGGTCACCGCCGCGCGAGCCTGCTCGGCTGGGACGTCGGTGCCCAGCATGCCGGCCAGGGTGGCGCTGCCGAAACCGAGCGTCGTTACCTCGAGCCCGGTCCGCCCGACCCGGCGCTTCTCGAATGCTCCCTCGCGATCGGTTCTCGTCATTGCATCCAGTTCCTCCACAGCGGCGGGACACTGACATGTCAGTTTCCGAAGGGCAATCGGGCGGTCGTGCACGGGCAAAGAAAAAGGGGCGCACCGAAGTGCGCCCCCAGAGGAGCGGATCGGAGGACGAAACCGCTACGGGGTGTACGGGCTCGACTCGCAGATGCCCGGATCGGCAATCGTGCAGAGGTCGAGACCGGTGAACTTCGGATCCTCGACTGTCTCACCGTTGATGAGCTGGATGAGAATATCGGGAGCCTCGTTGCCCATCTGGTAAGGACGCTGGCCGATCTGGAAGTGGCTGCGGCCCTCCTGGAACGCCTGAACCTGCGGCGGCAGCGTGTCGCCGGCGAGGATCACGAGATCCTTGCTCTGCAGACGATCCATGACCTGGTCGGTGTTCTGGGCATAAGCCTGCGGGCCGAACTGCGCCCAGCCGCCGACGAGGACGAACGCATCGAGATCAGGATTGGCGGTCAGAACGTCCGCCATCTGCTGGTTCGCGGTCGGGATGTCGTCGTTGGTGTAGGTCGGGCAGCCATCGATCTCGGTCCAGCCGCCCTGGCCGGTGAGACGCTCGATGCCCTTCTCGCCCGAGATCGTGTCGCGGAAGCCCGCGGCGCGCTCGTTGATGTTGGCAGCGGCGACGTTACCGAGCTGCAGGCAGACCGTGCCCCCATCGGGCTTCAGGTTCTTGAGCTCGTTCGCCATGCCGACGCCCATGTCGTAGTTGTTCGTACCGAAGTACGTGGAGCGAAGGTCGGCGTCTTCGGCCAGCAGGTCGGCGTCGACCGTCATAATCGGCATCGACGGATTGGCGGCGCGAAGCATGTTGGCCATTGCCGGAGCGTTCGACGGCGAGATCGCGATGCCCGCGGCGCCTGAGGTGATCAGGTCCTGAACGATCTGGACCTCGCCCGCTTCATCCGAGCTGAGGGCCGGTCCGGTGTACAGGCACTCGTATTCGGAATCGGGATTGGCGGCATTCCAGTCGGCGCAGCCCTGTCCCATGACGGTGAAGAACGGATTGTCGAGACCCTTCACGACGACCGCCAGAATCTTCTTCTGGGCATATGCGCCGCCTGTTGTGAGCATGGCGATTGCCGCAGCACCCGCCAGCATCAGCATTGTCTTCTTCATACTCTTCCTCCCTAGGGGTTAGTCCTTTCGGACCTCACGCTCAGCCCACATACCAGACTTTGCGGATATCGTCCTCCGCCCGCTGGTAGTCGAAGGCCTCGTCGATGAGCCTTTGCATGTCGTAAGCCGGCTCCCACTCCAGCCTGAGGCGCGCCTTGGCATTGTCGAGCAGGTTGGAGTGGAACGGCGAATTGATCCGGACGCCGCGCATGCCGCGCGTCGTCTCAAGATAGTCGGCCACCT
>CAYRNE010000142.1:2004-7139 GCA_964425245.1 uncultured Devosia sp. | reverse complement strand
GAATCGTGGCGGTCGCCGGCCCCCAATCCGCTGCTGGATCGCTCCAGCGCCGTATCGCCTCACGGCGCCGGCAGTGCTAAATTGTGGTAGTTTCGGGAAACGGAAGAGCCGCCATGGTCGACGCCGTCACCTCCACCCCAAGTAGCGAGCCGGCTCACGGAACATCGCCAACGGTCCGCGGCGAGCGCCGCATTGTGACGGTGCTGTTTGCCGATGTGGTCAATTCGACCGGCCTCGCCGAGGACCTCGATCCGGAAGACTGGACCGAGATTATGAATGGGGCCTTCCCGCTGCTGACCGCGCCGATCCGCCGATACGAAGGAACCATCGGACGATTGATGGGTGATGGCATTCTCGCCTTCTTCGGCGCGCCGACCAGCCATGAGGACGATCCCGAACGGGCGGTTCGCGCCGGTCTAGATATCGTTGCCGCCATTAAGGACTACGGCGAGACGATCCGCAAAAAGCAGGGGTTCGATTTCGAGGTGCGAGTCGGAATCAACACCGGCTTTGTCGTGGTCGCAGATGTCGGCTCGGCGGCGTTTACAGAGTTCACCGCAATGGGCGATGCCGTGAACGTTGCCGCACGGATGCAGTCGACCGCCGATCCTGGCACGATCCAAATCACTGGGGACACCTATCGTCAGGTTTCCGCCCGATTCAATGTCGAGCCGTTGGGCGAGATCGAACTCAAAGGCAAGTCCGAGCCTGTTACCGCCTACCGCGTACTTGGCCCCGCGGCCGACGCACCTGAAAAGCGCATTTCAAGACAGGTCTCCGCGCCGCTGATTGGCCGCGACCGCGAAATTGGCAGCCTGAAGGCCGCCATTGACGAGGTGCGTGGCGGCCGTGGACGCGTCGTTTGTCTTATCGGCGAGGCCGGGCTGGGTAAGAGCCGGCTGATTTCGGAGCTTCGCGACTACTGGCTTGAGCACGAGCCGGCCTTCTATTGGGACCAGATCACCGCGGTACCGTACGATTCGACTCGACCATTCGGCATCTTCCAGAACTTCGCGCGCGACATGTTCGCAGTCGAGCTCGAAGACGACAGCGAAACCATTCACCGCAAGATCCGCGATGCCTTTCTTTCCAAGGGCGTGCCCCAGGAGCAATTCGCTATGTGTCAGGTGGCGATGGAGCGGGTCATCGCAGCCAAGGTGCTTCATGAGTCTAAGGAGTACAGCGGCGACGAGATCAAGAACGACATCTACAAGAACATGTATCCCGCCTTCCTCAACTCGAGCGGCGGGGCACCCAGTGTTGTCGTTCTTGACGACATGCAGTGGGCTGACCGCGCTTCGGTCGACCTTCTCATTTATCTGCTCAGGGTCACCGACGAGGTCCCGATCCTGTTCGTTGTTTCGTTCCGTCCTGAGCGGCAGTCACCGGCTTGGCAAATCAAGCTCGCGGCCGAGACAGACTACCCGCACCGGTACGAGGAGATCGTTCTCAAGCCCCTCGATGCGGTCCGGAGTGATGAGCTGATCGCGGCGCTCCTTGAAGTTGAGCGGATGCCGGGTTGGCTCCGTGAGACGATCCTGCGCAAGACCGAAGGGAATCCCTATTTTGTCGAGGAAGTCGTTCGAAGCCTCCTCGACCAGGGGCTAATCACAAATGTCGATGGCAAACTCGAGTGGACGGGTGGTGTCGATCTATCGGAGATCACTATTCCCGACAGCCTTCAGGCGTTGCTGATGGCGCGGATGGACCGGCTTGACCAAGAGACCCGTGCAACGCTGCAAATGGCTTCGGTTATTGGGCGACAGTTCTACTATCGTATCCTGCTCGCGATCTCCGATGACGCGATGACCGTTGATAAGCATCTACGTTCGCTTGAGCGGGTGGAGCTATTGCGTGAAGCGGGCCGTAACCCGGAACTCGAGTACGTTTTCAAGCACGAGCTCGCGCGTGACGCGGCCTATGCCACGATCCTCAACCGCCGCCGGCGCGAGTTCCACCTTCATGTCGCTCAAGCGATAGAGGCCATCTTCGCCGACCGGTTGGACGAGCATGCTCATCGGCTCGCGCGTCATTTCGAGCTTGCCGGCGACGACCAGAGCGCCGCCCGCTACTATGAAATGGCTGGCGACGCTGCCGCGGCGCTCGGTGCGTCGGAAGACGGGGTCGATCAGTACAGCCGGGCGCTGGCCGCTGCCCGACGCTTCGGCGCTCCCGATGATGAAATCATGCGCCTCAGGAGCAAGCATCCGGAACCGGCCGACGCTCGATGACCTTTACCAGGTCCGGTCGAGTTTGACGGACAGACGTTCTGTGAATGATTGCCTCAGGGGGCTGGGCAAGTGCAGAACTGCGGAAGGGCGTCAGACATCAGAGGTCGTTGATGCCGAGGCACGCTCACCAACGCGCGGGGCCGCCGTACGTCCAGCACTTGCCCTTCACGTTTTGGACGCGAGCGATGAGGTTGCCCGAAAACTCGCGGCTGACCGATTGGATGGAGCACTCATCACCACGAACCTTAATCCGGAATCTCGAGGTAATTTCCGGCGGCTTCCCACTGACTGATCTGGTTAGAAGATCGATCCGGCCACTCGCCGGACCTGGCGGAGGTTGGCGATAGCGTCGGAGCCAGGTGATCACCACCGAAAAGGTGAGGAGACCAACAGTCCAGGGCAGCGCCAACATGACCAGCGTCGTGGCCGGCGTTGGGAACGCCATTAGAGACGGGCCAAAATCGAAGGATGGCAGGCGGGATAGAAAGTGCAGATATTGCTCATGCAGCGGCACATCGAGCCCGAACAGTTCGGTCAGCGTCCGCCGCAACTCGATGATGGAGTTGGGGTCGAAATTCGACTTGCCGGTGACCCGCGCGAGGATCTGCTCGACCGGGCTGATCGGCGACAGATGCGCAATGAAGAAGGCAATGGAGCAGCCGCAGACGATGACCGCCAGCAACTGTACGAGGCGTTTGACCGCGAAGATCCCGTAGTGCCGCATAATTCCCCCTAGGGAGATGCCCGGCGATCGGCCGGGCACCGCTTTTCGTTAGCCGTGACCGCCTAGTTCGCGGCCGGCTTGAGCTGGGTCAGGATGTATTTCGAGTTGGCCCAGTTGTTCACGATGTTGGCGTAGGGATTCTCCTCGCCGGTCGGGAAACCCGTCCAGTACCGGGTGCTGTAGGCCGAGAACACGTTGAACGACATCAGCGGGATGATCGGCATCTCTTCGAGCATCAGCTCGAGCGGGTCACATTGACTTCGAGCGGCTCGATGGGCGAGGCCGGAGGTCCTTCGAACTCTATGCGCAGTCAAAGCTCGCGTTGGCGCTGTTCGGCCTCGAACTCGACAGGAGGCTCAGGGCCATGGGCAGTCCGGTCAAGAGCGCGCTGGCGCATCCGGGCTTCGCCGGTTCCAATCTCACCAAAGGCATGGCACCAGGTCTGTCGAAGATTTGGCTGAGCCTTGTCTTCCCCTTCGGGCAAAACCTGGTGGACAGTGCACGATCGATACTTCGCGCCGCCCTCGCCAGTGATGGGGGCGACTTCTACGGACCCGGCGGGCGCGGCGAGCTTTCCGGGCCGCCGATACCGGCTCAACTTCACCGGCAGGCACTCGATGAATTCGCTGCACGGCGGCTGTGGACCGTTTCCGAGGAGCTAACAGGGCTAGCACTGCCCTCACTCGGAGAATGGTCAGCTCCGCCACAATGAGCGGCGACGCGATCGACTATTGGACCGATGCGGCCGTTATGGGTTGTACCGGCGCTCCGCATGAAGGCCGGCCGCGAGCATCGCGTGCCGTTGTCGGATGCGGCAATGCAGCTGGTCTCGCTCGATGGGTCTTATCTGTTCGAGAGCCGGAGGCCAGGTCGACCGCTGAGCAACATGGCGATGCTCATGCTGCTGCGCCACCTGCGCGGCGACGGGTTCACCGTGCACGGCTTCCGGTCGGGCCTTCTCAACGTGGTCGCGGGAGTGCACCGACTATCCACGCGAGATCGTCGAGGCGTGTCTCGCGCATGCCAGCGGCGATGCGGTCGAGCTGGCCTATCGGCGGACCGACTTCCTCGACAAGCGGCGGGCGTTGATGGAGGAGTGGGCGGGGTTCTTTGCTGGTGATCCGCCTCGCGGGGCCGTCGAGCTGATGGAGGAGGGCCCGCTACGGCTCGTAGGTCCAGGAGCGCTCGGGGGTGAGCTCGGCCGTCCTGGTTTCGGCGCGATAGGCGACCCTTGCCCGGCGCTCGCTTTCGCTGCTGAGCGTTGCCCGCCGCAGCTCACCGCCAAACCACGCCAGGTCGAGCGTGAGGCCGCCCCGGCAGCGCAGGCCGCGCACCGCCCCGTCCGGCCAGGCCGAGGGCAGCGCCGGCAAGAGGTGAATGGCTTCCTCATCCGACTGCACCAGCATTTCGAGGATGCCCGCGGCGCCGCCGAAATTGCCGTCAATCTGGAACGGCGGATGGGCGTCGAACATGTTGGGATAGGTGCGCTCGGGCGACAACAGCTTTTGCACGACGCCCCAGGCGTGGTCGCCGTCGCGCAGCCGCGCCCACAGGTTGATGCGCCAGCCGATGCCCCAGCCGGTGGCGTCGTCGCCGCGGATCTCCAGCGAGCGCCGCGCCGCCGCGGCGAGCGCGGGCGTCGTGTCGAGCCCGATCTGCAGGCTCGGATAAAGGCCGTAAAGGTGCGAGACGTGCCGGTGGTGGATCTCGGGGACGTCCGTGTCCCAGTCCTCCAGCCATTCCTGCAGCTGGCCGGCCTGGCCGATCCGGTCGGGCGGCAGCCGGTCGCGCGCCTGGCGCGCTTCTTCCACCACCTCATCTGCGATGTCGAGCTGGCCGGCAGCGGCGAGCAGCGCGTCGAAGAGGTCGCGGATGATCTGCCGGTCCATGGCGGGGCCGGCGCAGAGCGAGGAGCCGTACGGGTGGACGTTCTCGGGCGACACCGAAGGCGCCGTGACCAGCCAGTCGGTGCCGGGCAGCGGCACGAGGACGTCGAGGATGAAGCGTGCGGCGCCCGCAAACAGCGGGTAGAGCCGGCGCACCAGCGGCTCGGGCCGGCCTGCGAAAACCGCGTGGTCCCAGAGCTGTGCGCACAGCCAGGCGCCACCGGTCGGCCACAGGCCCCACATGGCGCCGTCGATGGGCCCTTATGCGGGCGGCCTCGCGGTCGATGCCTTCGA
>CAYRNE010000142.1:0-1994 GCA_964425245.1 uncultured Devosia sp. | reverse complement strand
ATGGCGCCGTCGATGGGGCCTGTGGCGCGCCAGAGGTCGGTGTTGTGGTGCAGCACCCAGCCGCGCGCGCCGTAGTGGATGCGGGCGATCTCGGTGCCGGTGACGCTGACCTCCTCCGCCAGCCGGATGAGCGGCTCCATGCACTCGGCAAGGTTGGCCGGGTCGGGCAGCCAGTAGTTCATCTGAAGGTTGATGTTGACGGTGTACTTGCTGCCCCAGGGCGGATCGACGAGGTCGTTCCAGATGCCTTGCAGGTTCGCCGGCTGCGTACCCGGGCGCGAAGAGGAGATCATGAGGTAGCGGCCGTATTGCACGAACAGCGCGGCCAGCGCCGGGTCGGGCGTGTGGGGGTTGGCGGCGATGCGCCGGTCCGTCGGCAGGACGGCAGCCTCGGTGCGGCCAAGATCGATGTCGAAGCGGCGGAACAGCCGCCGGTGCTCGGCGACGTGCGCATCCTTCAGCGCCGCGAACGGCTTGGCGGCGGCGGCGGCGAGGCGCGCGGCCAGCGCCGGCTCCGGATCGCCGCCGACGTCGTCGAAGCGGCGGAAGCTCGTCGCCGCGTCGACGAGGATCACCACCTCGTCTGCATCACGCACCTGAATCGATGTGCCGGCGGCGCCGGTTGTGCCGCCTGTTGCCGCGATGCGTGCGCGCAGCATGAGCTTCAGCCGGCCGGCAATCCCCTCGGCGTCGCGGTTGACGCCGCGCCAGCCAATCTCGCTCCCGGTGGCGGGGTCGGCCTTGCCGTGCTGCTCGGAGGTGATGCCGAGATCGAGCGCGATCGCGCCGGGGCGATCCGCAAAGATGCGGCAGACGATGACCCCGTCCGCGGCACTGGCGAAGACTTCGCGGGTGTAGGTGACGCCGCCTGCCGTGAAGCTGGTGGTCTGCAGGGCGGTATCGAGATCGAGAGAGCGGCGATAGGCGGTCGCGTGGCCGGCGAAGCGCTGCGCGCCGATGACATCGCCCGCGGGCGGGTACGGCATCTGCTTCAGCGGCCGCGCCATCAGGTGGCGGTCGGCCAGGGCCTCGGCCTCGGCATAGCGGCCCGAAAAGATCAGGCGGCGCACCTCATCAAGGTGCCCGCGCGCTTCGGGATTTGCGGGAGAATAGGGACCGCCGGCCCACAGCGTATCTTCGTTGAGCTGCAGCCGCTCGGCCGCGGCGCCGCCGAAGACCATCGCCCCGAGGCGGCCGTTGCCGACCGGAAGCGCCTCGGTCCAGCGGGCGGCCGGGGCGTCGTACCAGAGCTCGAGTTCTGTCATCATGCTGCCGCGCGAAAGCGGGTCCCGTCGGGTGCGAAAGCGAGGACGCGGTCCGGCCGGTAGCCGACCTTCATCGTTTCGCCGGACTTGACGTGGATGTGGTCGCGGGCTTCGACGATGAGGTCTTCGCCCGATATGGTGGTGCCGTAAAGGTAGCGTGTGCCGCCGAGGTTCTCGACCACGTCCACCCGAAGCTCGAGCGGGGCATCCTCGCCGCCGATCACGAAGTGCTCGGGGCGGATGCCGACCCGCACGTCGGCGGCGCCCATATCCTGCATCGGCACCAGCGGCCCGGCGTCGAGCCTGACGCCGCCGTCGGTCGAGCGGGCATGGAGGAAGTTCATGCGCGGCGAGCCGATGAAGCCGGCGACGAACAGGTTGGCCGGATCGTCGTAGAGCGCATCGGGGGAGCCCGCCTGCTCGATCCGGCCGTCGCGCATGACGACGATTTTGTCGGCGAGCGTCATGGCCTCGGTCTGGTCGTGCGTCACATAGATCATGGTGGCGCCGAGCTGGTGGTGGAGCTTGGCGATCTCGACGCGCATCGAGACGCGCAGCTCTGCATCGAGATTGCTGAGCGGCTCGTCGAACAGGAAGACCTCGGGCTGGCGCACGATCGCCCTGCCGATGGCGACGCGCTGGCGCTGGCCGCCGGAGAGCTGGGCGGGCTTGCGCTTGAGCAACTGCTCAACCTGCAGCGTTCGCGCCGCAACCGCGACGCGCTCGGCG
>CAYRNE010000141.1:0-7164 GCA_964425245.1 uncultured Devosia sp. | reverse complement strand
GCTCGGTCACCGCGTCGCCATCTGCGAGCAGGTCGAGGACCCGGCCGAAGCCAGAAAGCGCGGCGGCAAGTCGCCGGTCAAACGCGACGTGGTCCGCCTCGTGACGCGCGGCACCATCACCGAAGACGACCTCCTGCCCGCGCGTTCGTCCAACTATCTCGCGGCGCTCGCCATGCTCGGTTCGGGCGCCGGCGATTGCGCGCTCGCCTGGGCCGACGTCTCGACCGGCGAGACGGCCGTGATCGACATCGCGCTCGACCGGCTCGGCGACGAGCTCGCGCGCATCGAGCCTGCCGAGCTCCTGATGACAGAGCGCACACGCGAGGCGCTGCGTGCCGCGCCCATGCCTGTGGACCCCGGGATCGTGCAGGTCGCCGAACCCGCGCTTTTCGACAGCCAGCTCGCCGCGAACCGCATCGCCGCCGCATTTCCCGAAGGTGAGGTCGATCCCACCGCCTTCACCCGGGCGGCACGGTCGGCACTGGGCGCTCTCGTCGACTACGTGCGCGAGGCGCAAAAGGGCGCGCCGCTCGCGCTCCGTCGGCCTGCCGCCGAGGACCTCGGTGCGCTCATGTCGATAGACGCCGCGACCCGGGCGTCGCTCGAACTGCTCGTCACGCAGCGCGGCACCGAAAAGGGCTCGTTGCGCGACGAGATCGATCTTTGCGTCACGCCCGCAGGCTCGCGCCTCCTGGCGCGCCGGCTGGCCGCGCCGCTTTGCGATGTTGGCGAGATCAACCGTCGGCTGGATGCCGTTGAAACGCTTTGCGGCGACACCGGGCTCACGGGCCAGGTGCGCGGCGTCCTCAAGTCCTCGCCCGACCTCACGCGGGCCCTGACTCGCATCGCCCTCGGCCGCGGCGGTCCTCGCGACCTCAGGGCCATCGCGGCGGCGCTCGCCACCGCCCGCGCGCTCGATGAGCGGCTCGGCGGCCTTGCCGATCCGCCGGCCGATCTCGCCGCAACCGCCGGGGCCTTGCACGGCGCCCCAACGGCGCTCGCCGACGAAATCGCCGCCGCCATCGAGGAGGAGCCGCCGCTTTTGAGTCGCGACGGCAACTTCGTGCGCAAGGGCTACGATGCCGGTCTCGATGCCGAACGCGCGCTTGCGAGCGAAACGCGCGCCGTGGTTGCGGCGCTCCAGGCGCGCCTCGTCGCCGAGACGGACGTCAAGGCCCTGAAGATCAGGCACAATGGCGTCCTCGGCTACTTCGTCGAGGTGCCGTCCGCGCACGGCGCGAAGCTTCTCGAAGAGCCCTTCCGGCAGACCTTCATTCACCGCCAGACAATGGCGAATGCGATGCGCTTCACGACGCATGAGCTTGCGGAACTCGAAGGCCGCATTGCCCGCGCGCACGAGGCGGCGCTCGAAATCGAGGCAGGCATTTTCGCGCGGCTCTGCGAGGCCGTGACGGCGGAGGCGGATGGGCTGCGTCGCACCGCCGATGCGCTCGCCGCGCTCGACGCAATGGCCGCGCTTGCCCATCTCGCGGCGACGCGCAACTACTGCCGTCCCGAGGTCGACGCGTCGCTGGCGTTTTCGATCGAGCGCGGCCGGCATCCGGTGGTCGAACGGAGCGTCAGGGCCGCGGGCGAGGTCTTCGTCGAGAACGACTGCGACCTCGGCAACGGGGCGCTGTGGCTCGTCACCGGCCCCAACATGGGCGGCAAATCCACCTTCCTGCGACAGAATGCCCTGATCGCCATCCTTGCCCAGATGGGCTCCTTCGTGCCCGCCGCGCGCGCGCATATCGGCGTCGTCGACCGCGTCTTCTCGCGCGTCGGCGCTTCCGACGACATCGCCCACGGGCGCTCGACCTTCATGGTCGAAATGGTGGAGACGGCAGCGATCCTCAACCGCGCGACGGCGCGTTCCCTCGTCGTCCTCGACGAAATAGGCCGCGGCACTGCGACCTTCGACGGGCTCTCGATCGCCTGGGCCACGGCCGAGGCGCTGCATGACGATACCGGTTGCCGCGCCCTTTTCGCGACGCACTTCCATGAGATGACGGCGCTCGCGCAGACGCTCGAGCGCGCCTCCAATCACACGATGAAGGTGCGCGAGTGGGAGGGCGAGGTGGTCTTCCTCCACGAGGTCGCCGCAGGAGCGGCCGACCGCAGCTACGGCATTCAGGTCGCGCGGCTCGCTGGCCTGCCCGAAAGCGTGCTTGCCCGGGCGCGGCAGGTCCTCGCCGTCCTCGAGCAGCGCTCTTCCGGCGGCAAGGGGGCCGTGCTAGACGATCTGCCGCTTTTCGCCCACCAGCCGCCGGCGCCTAAGCCCGACGTTAATCCCCTCGATGCCATGCTCGATGCGGTCCATCCCGACGAACTCTCGCCCAAAGCGGCGCTGGACCTCGTTTACGAGCTGAAGAAAATCCGCGATGCCGCTCGCCGAAGCTGAAATCCGACCGCGAAAACCGCTGTTCCAGCTGGAGACCGCCGAAGCCATCCTGCGAAGGATCAAGGAAGCGCTCGGCCAGGAGTCACCCAAATCCGCCGCCGCCCGGGCCATCGTTCTCGCCCATGTACGCGAGGCGCTGCACCAGGCCCGCAAGGGAGCCGAGGCCGAGCTCCTCGACTCCGGCCGCGGCACCCGCTGTGCGACCAACCTCTGCGCCGCCCAGGATGAGATCATCCGGGCGGTTCATCATTTTGCGGTGCGCGAAGTCTATCCCGTCGACAATCCCTCGGGGGCCGAGGCGATTTCACTGGCGGCCGTGGGCGGCTACGGGCGGGGCACGCTCGCCCCCGGTTCCGACATCGATCTGCTCTTCATCCTCCCCTACAAGCAGACCCCCTGGGGTGAGCAGGTCACCGAATATATCCTCTACATGCTGTGGGATCTCGGCCAGAAGGTCGGGCATGCCGTGCGCTCGGTCGACGATTGCATCCGCATGGCGAAGTCCGACATGACGGTGCGCACCGCAACGCTCGAGTCGCGCTACCTCACCGGCGACAGGGCGCTGTTCGACGCGCTCCAGAAGCGCTTCGAAACCGAGGTCATGCCCAGGACCGGGCCGGAGTTCATCGCGGCCAAGATGGCCGAGCGCGAGGAACGCCATCGCCAGATGGGCAACACGCGCTATGTCGTCGAGCCCAACGTCAAGGACGGCAAGGGCGGGCTCCGGGACCTCAACACGCTCTTCTGGATCGGCAAGTACTTCTACCGCGTCAAGACCAGCGCCGAACTCGTCGGCAAGGGGGTCCTCAGCGCCTCGGAATACCGGCTCTTCCAGCGCGCCGAGGATTTCCTCTGGGCCATCCGCTGCCACATGCATTTCCTGACCGGTCGCGCCGACGAGAAGCTGACCTTCGACCTGCAGCCCGATCTCGCCGAGCGCCTGGGTTTCCACGACCGCGCCGGCATGCTCGGCGTCGAACGCTTCATGAAGCGCTATTTTCTCGCCGCCAAGGACGTGGGCGATCTCACGCGCATCTTCTGCACCTCGCTCGAATTCAACCACGCCAAGCCGCTCGACGTTGTCGGGCGCGTGCTGGCGCCGTTCCGCCGCGGCCGGGTGGTGATCAGGGGCGAAAAGGATTTCGTCGTCGACTCGGGCCGCCTCAACGTCGCCCGCCCGGACGTGTTCGAGACCGATCCCGTCAACCTCATCCGCTGCTTCGTTCTCGCCGGACGGCACGACCTCCTCTTCCACCCCGACGCCATCAAGCAGATCACGCGCTCGCTGCGGCTCATCGGTCACGAGTTGCGGACGAGCGCGGTCGCCAACCAGTGCTTCCTCGACATCCTGACCAGTCCCAAGTCGGTCGAACGCATCCTGCGCGCGATGAATGAATCGGGTGTGCTCGGCCGTTTCGTGCCCGACTTCGGCAGGATCGTCGCGCACATGCAGTTCAACATGTACCACCACTACACGGTGGACGAGCACCTGATCCGCGCCGTGGGCGTCATGGCCGAGATCGCGAACGGCGGGCTGAGGCACGAACTGCCGCTGACGCACGAGCTCCTGCCTCATCTCAACGACGTGCGCCTGCTCTATGTGGCGCTCTTCCTGCACGACATCGCCAAGGGCCGGCCCGAGGATCATTCGGTCGCGGGCGCCCGCATCGCCCGCAAATTCTGCCCGAGGCTCGGCCTCTCGCCTGCCGAGACCGAGACGGTGGCCTGGCTCGTCGAGCATCATCTCGCAATGAGCGAGGTCGCACAGTCGCGCGACATCCAGGACCCGGAAACTGCCAAGGCCTTCGCCGATCTGGTGCAGTCGCCGCAGCGGCTGGCCCTGCTGATGATCCTCACCGCCTGCGACATACGCGCCGTGGGTCCCGGCGTGTGGACCGGCTGGAAAGGGTCGCTGCTGCGCGCGCTATACTATGCCACCGAGCCGCTGCTCTCGGGTGGCCACAGCCAGGTCAGCCAGCGCGACCGCGTCGAGGACGCACGGAACGAGTTGCGCAAGGCGCTGTCGGGCTGGCCGGAAGCCGAACTCGGCAGCTACCTCGGCCGCCACTACGACCACTACTGGTTGCGTGCCGAGCACGAGTTGCAGGTCGAGCATGCGCGCATGGTCCGCGCGGCCGACGCCGCAGGCCAGCCCTTCGCGGGCTCGATCCGCGTGCAGTCCTTCGAATCGATTACCGAGGTTTCGTTCTATACACCCGACCACCCGCGCCTCCTGTCCATCATCGCCGGCGCCTGCACCATGTGCGACGCCTCGATCATCGGCGCGCAGATCTTCTCGACGCGCGACGGCCGCGCCCTCGATACCTTCCGCCTGCGCCGCGCCTTCACCTCCGACGAGGACGAAAAGATTCGCGCGACCCGCATTATCGAGACGGTGCGGCAGCTGCTGCAGGGCCGCCGCCAGATACTCATCGATCTCGGCAAGGAGAGCCGCCACAACCGCCGGCTGAAGCCGTTCTCGCTGCCGGCCGAGGTTCAGGTCTCGAACACGCTGTCGAGCAAGTTCACCGTGATCGAAGTCTCGGGCCTCGATCGCACCGGCCTGCTGCATCAGCTCACGCGCGTGATTGCCGATCTCAATCTAACGATCGGTTCGGCCCATATCGGGACCTATGGCGAGAAGGCGGTCGACGTCTTCTACGTCACGGATCTGACGGGTCACAAGATCGAATCCAAGGCCCGCCAGAAGAAGATTCACGACGCGCTGCTCGGCGTCTTCAACGCCGGCGCGCTGGAAGCGGAACGCCCGCGCAAGGTGGTGAATGGCTGACGCCATGCCGATCTATCCTGACCCTCTCCCCCGGTCCCTCCCCTCAAGCAGGAGGGATGCACAAGAGCCGCCATCGCCGAGCGTGACGCAACCGCCCCCCTCCCCCTTGCAGGGAGGGGCTGGGGGTGGGGGTCAAATTTCTATCCTCGTCTCGCCGTGAGCCTCTACCGCAACTTCCTTTCCGTCGGCGGCCTGACGCTTCTGAGCCGCGTCGCCGGGTTTTTCCGCGATGCGCTGATGGCGGCGGTGCTCGGCACCGGCTTCGCAGCCGACGCGTTCTACGCCGCCTTTCGCTTCCCGAATCTGTTCCGCCGGCTCTTCGCCGAGGGCGCTTTCAATACCGCCTTCGTGCCGCTCTTCTCGGGCGCCATGGCAAAGCACGGCGACCAGCACGCCCGCGACCTCGCGGCGCGCATCATGGCCTGGCTGGTCGCTATGCTCCTCGTCGTCACCATCCTCGCCGAGATTTTCATGGAGTGGGTGCTGACCCCGTTCGTCCCGGGCTTTCTCGATGACCCGGACAAGTTCGGGCTCACGGTGCTCCTCACGCGCATTCTCTTTCCCTATCTTGCCTGCATGTCGCTGGTCGCCGCTTATGCGGCGATCCTCAATGCGCTCCACCGCTTCATCGCCGCCGCCTTCGCGCCGGTGATGCTGAACATCATCACCATCGTGGTGCTGGCCGCTTCCATCTTCCTTGCGGTCAACGACCGCGTGGAGGTGGCGATCTGGGTGGCGGCCGCAACGATCATCGCCGGCCTTGCCCAACTCGCGATCGTTTGGGCCGCCGTGAAACGCGCCGGCTTCCTGCCGCGGCTGCAGCTGCCGCGCTTCGATCCCGAGGTGCGCCGCTTCTGGCTTCTCGCCCTCCCGGCGGTGCTGACCGGCGGTATCACCCAGATCAACATCTTCGTCGGCACCATCATCGCCTCGGGTGCGGCGAGCGCCATTTCCTATCTCTACTACGCCGACAGGCTCTATCAGCTGCCGCTCGGCATTATCGGCATCGCCATCGGCACGGTCCTGCTGCCGGTGCTGGCCGGGCATCTCACGAACGGCCGCGCAAGCGAGGCCCACGCGGCACAGGAACAGTCGCTCCTCGTCTCGATGCTGCTCTCGATGCCGGCCGCCGCGGCGCTCATTGCGCTCGCCGTACCGATCGTGCGCGTGCTCTTCGAGCGCGGCGCCTTCACACCGACCGCAACGGTAGAAACTGCCTCGGCGCTCACCGCCTTCGCTGCCGGCATTCCGGCTTTCGTCCTCATCCGCGTCCTGCAGCCGGGCTACTTCGCCCGTGAGGACACGCTGACGCCGACCATCTTCGCGGCCATCTCGATGGTCGTGAACGTCGGGCTTTCGCTGCTCCTGTTTCCCGGCCTCCAGCATACCGGCATCGCTCTCGCGACCTCGGCGGCTGCCTGGGGCAACGCGCTCATGCTCGGCATCATGCTCTACCGTCGCGGCCACCTGCTGCCGACCGCGGGCGCAGCGATCCGTCACGTGCTCATCGTTCTCATCAGCCTCGGCATGGGCCTCATGCTGTGGGGTCTCACGATGCCGCTGGCCTGGGCCTTTGAGCCGGGCGCGGAGTTCCTCGTGCAGGCAGCCATTCTCTTCGCGCTCTGCGCCATCGGGCTTGTCGCCTATTTCGGCGCCGTTCACCTGACCGGCGTTCAACCGCTCGGCATGCTGCTTAGCCGTTTGCGCCGCCGCGGCTGAATTCCGCCACCGCCGGGCTGCTGCCTGCCGGATGCGGGCTGAGCCCTTGCGGCAGCGCCGCGCTGCCGCTAGAGCCGTGTCGGCTTCTTCGAGGAGTGTTCATGGCCTTCACCCCGCGCGTCTTTTCCGGCATCCAGCCGTCGGGCGACCTGCATCTGGGCAATTATCTGGGTGCCATCCGCCGCTTCGTACCCCTGCAGGATTCGCACGAGTGCATCTATTGCGTCGTCGACATGCACGCGATCACCGTGTG
>CAYRNE010000140.1:0-7204 GCA_964425245.1 uncultured Devosia sp. | reverse complement strand
CATGTCGAGCGTCATCGCCCTCATCCTCGTGGTGATGATGCACTCCGCTTATGGCGTGGGCGAAGCGACGGGCGGCGCAGGCTACCTGCACTACGTCATCGCGTGGGCGACGCCGTTCCGGATGCCGGAGTTCTTCCTCATCTCGGGGCTGTTCCTCAGCCTGGTGATCGGCCGCGACTGGGCGCGCTATGCCGACCGGCGCGTCGTCCACTACCTCTACTTCTACGCGCTTTGGGCGCTGATACAGATTGCCTTCAAGGTCGGCCTCGGCGGAGGCGATCCGCTCGGTGCACTCGGGCTCGCTGCGCTGTCGGTCGTCGAACCGTACGGCGTCCTGTGGTTCATCTACATGCTCGCCGCATTCAGCCTCGCAACGAAGGTGCTGTTCGAGTTGCGCGCGCCGCACTGGGGCGTCCTCGTGATCGCGGCGCTCATGCAGATGTCGCCGGTCCATACCGGCTCGACTCTCGTTGACTATTTCGCCGAGTACTTCGTCTACTTCTACGGCGGCTACGCCTTCGCCGCGCTCATCTTCCGTGTCGTCGCCTGGGCCGAAGGCCACGTCGCGCTCGCGGCCGGCCTGCTTGCCGCTTATGCGCTCCTCAACGGCGTTCTGGTCTTTACCGGCGGCTTCGAAATGCTGCCGGTCCATGCGCAGATGGGTTTCGCCGCCCTGCCCGGCCTTCACCTGCTTCTCGCGTTCGCGGGCTCGATCGCGCTTTGCGTCACGGCCGCGCTCCTCATGCGCCTGTCGTTCATGGACTGGCTGCGCTGGCTCGGCGTGCATTCGATTGTCGTCTACCTCGCCTTCTCGATCCCGATGGCCGCCACGCGCGTGCTGCTCGTGAAGCTCGGGCTCATCGAGGAGACCGGACTCCTCTCCACGGTCGTGATGTTCTCTGCGATCGTCGCGCCGCTCGTTCTCTACTGGGCGGTCGTGCGCACCGGCTGGGGCAGGTTCCTGTTCGAACGGCCGGCCTGGGCCCACCTGCCGGGCGCGCGGGGTAGTGGCGCCCACGCTGCTGCAAGAGCTGCCGTCACACCCGCCGAGTAGTGTCCACGCCGGCTTCTGCGCGTAACCTTCGGTTAAGCCTAGTGCACGCCGGACGAAGCCCGTTTACCTTCCGTAACCTACCTTGCTCCAGTCTTTGTTACCGAATGGGGGCACGGGAATGGTTCGCAGGCGTGGTTGGCTGACGGTCGGAGCGGTCGTTGCGACCGCTGTTGCACTCAGCGCATGCAGCGCGGCCGGGCTCAGCAGCTACGGCAACAACAAGCTGGCGGTCGCCGACATCCAGAACATCGGCAGCTACGACTCCGACCATGCGCTTGCCGAAGCGCGGGCACATTTCCGCAACAACGATTTCGGTCATTCCGCCGCGTTCTACAAGCGCGTGGTCGAACTCAAGCCAAAGGATCCGGAGGGCTATGTGGGCCTCGGCGCGTCATACGACCGGCTGCGCCGCTTCGATCTCTCAGACCGGGTGTACGCGTCGCTCTTTGCCCTCTCCGGCGGCACCGTGCAGTACTACAATAACCTCGGCTATTCCTACATGCTTCGCGGCAATCTGGCCGAGGCGCACAGGAACTTTCGCAAGGCGCAGTCGCTCGACCCCGGCAACGTGGTCGTAGCCAACAACCTGCAGCTGCTTGCCGACGCTGCCTCCGGCCGCGCCTGAGAACGCGGCCGGCGGGACCGCTTACGGCGTCGTCGTGGTGGTGACCGTGACGGCACCTTCCTCGCGAATGACCTTGCCGTCCTTGCCGAGCCCGCGCGTGTCGTACATCGAGCGCCTCGTCGGGCTCTCGGTCTCCCGTTCGAGATTTGCCCGCACCGCGTCGCCAGCGCTGTAGCCGACCCGGTCGGTCCGCTGCAGGTAGTCGTAGGTGCAGCCCGCGAGGAGCGCCGCCGCGAGACCGGCCGCCGCCATCGCAGCAATCCGTACAGGTCTCAATTCCCGCTCCCCAGGTCGATGATGTAACCGTATGGCCCCACAGCGCCCGCCCCGGATTCGAAGCTCCTGAGCATTTTCGGGGTCACTTCCATCTGGCCCAGGGCGAAGAACTCGGCGTCATTGGCGGGCACCGTCTGATCGAGGGGCGTGGCGGCCACTTGGCCGGGCGTCGAGGGCCGGACGAGGCGCGGCGTCACGATGACGACGAGTTCGGTGTCGTGTTTCTGGAAACTCGACGACTTGAACAGCGAGCCGAGGATCGGCACGTCGCCGATCCAGGGAAGCTGGTCCTGGCTCATGTTCGTCGCGTTCTGCAGGAGGCCGGCGACGGAGAAGCTCTGCCCGTCGCGCAGCTCGACCGTCGCATCGAGGGTCCTCGTATTGAATACGGGGTCGCCTGCTTCGGTGAACCCGCCGATGCCGCTCACTTCCGGCGTCAGGTGAATCTGGATGCGGTCGCCTTCGAGCACGACCGGCGTGAAGATGAGTCTGACACCGAAATCGCGATACTCGAGCGCCGTGTTGCCGTCCTGGTCGACCACCCGGATCGGCACCTGGCCGCCGGCGAGGAAGCTTGCCTTCACGCCCGAGAGCGTCGTGAGGTTCGGCTCCGCCAGCGTGCGTACCAGCCGCTTCGCCTCGAGCGCGTTGATCGTCGCATTGAGGCTGATGCCGCCGCCGATGATGTTTGTAATGAACGATGAGAACGACGCGGCGCCTCCGGCGGGCGCTTCCGGGTCGCCACCGATCCGGGTGGTGACGCCGCCGACGCTGCCGCCCCAGGAAATCCCGAGCTGACGGCCGGCATCACGCTGGGCCTCAAGAATTCGGACTTCGAGGTTGACCTGGCGTCCGCCCACGATGGTCACGGTATTGATGATGCCCGGACTGCCGTACTGAGCAACGACCTCGAGCATCTTCTGCATCGCCACTTCGTCAGGAACGCTGCCCGAGAGCCGGATACGTCCGTTGACGGTGCCGACCTTCACGTCCGAGTTGGGCACGGCGGCGCGGATAGAACGCTGCATGTCCTCGGTGTCGGCTCCGACCTCCACGGCGAGTAGCCCGACCGGGGCCCCGGCGGAGGAGTAGAGGTTGACCGTCGTCGTGCCAAACGACTTGCCAACAAGGTAGAGCGAACTTTCGGTAATCGGCTGCGCATCCGCGATCGTCGGATCGGCGGTGACAATCTTTCCGACCGGGCTTGAAATGACGACGGTAACCGCCTGTGAGACCGGCAGATTGATCCGCATGACGGATGTCGTTTCGAGGTCGTAGTTGACCGTCTGGGCGGCGACGGGCACCGCCGACGACGCCGCCAGCGCGAAGTACAGCGCAGCGCTCCAGATGCGGAAAAGAACCCGCATTGTCCCTTCGTTGCCCCCAGTCTTGCCCACGCCCATCCGGTCCCAATCAGTTCCGCAATCGTACCAACCGGCCCGTCAACGTCCGCTTAACGTTACGAGGGGAAAGCCGTGCATCGTCCCTGCCGCATGAAACAGCCGGTCACCGCTTCCAGAACGGACTTGTCAGGCGGATCGCCTGGTTTGCCGCCCGGTGCTCCTCCGGCAGCGGCTCGGAGGTGTCTACCGCCGAGCGCAGGACCAGCGAGAGCTGTCCCATGGTCGAGGCCGCCGTGATCACCTCGGCTTCGGTCGGATCGAGTTCCAGAGTCGCAATGGCGGAACCGGTGAACGTCGTCTGGTCGGATTGACCGTCGCGGACGGTACCGGCGTCGCCGAGCTGGCTGTTGATCGCGATCACGCGGACATTGTAGAGGACGGTGTCGGAATCCTGCGCGCCGTCGGTAATGCGCGTCAGCAGCACGTCGACGTGATCGTTTGGGGCGATGAAGCCCCCTGAGGCCGTCTGCGCCGCGACCATTACCGAGACGCCGCGCTTGCCCTCGCCGAGCACGGCCGAGAGGAACCCGCCCGCCGCCTCAACCAGCTTCTCCTCGCGGATCGGCTCGCCGGCGATGAACCCGGAGCGGGCAACCGCGCCACTCACCCGTTCGATCGCATCGGGCGCCGCCTCTTCGGTGATGTAGGAGGTGTTGACGGTCGAAAGCGGCCATTCCACCCAGCCCACCGAGGCTCCGGAAATCTTCTGGCCGACCGAGATGTCGGTCGCTGCCACGAGTACCTTGGCTGTCGGTGCGGCGACCACTTCGACGGCGGCAGGAGCAGGCGTCGGCGCGGGCGCCGTTTCGCGCTGCGTCGCGAGGTAGGCTGCGAGGCCCCCCGCCACGAGCGCAACAAGCAGCAGAACGAGGCGTGAGGGCTTGAGCCGCGACGGCCAGCTCACCCGCTCGCGCAGCCCACCAAAATTGCGGTCCTCGACCCGAGAGATGACGGCCCGCAACGCCTCGGCCCGAAGGGCGTCCATGCCGCGGCGGTCCGACCGGCGGCGTTCGACGAACGGCGAGATGACCGGATCGGGCCGGGGTTCCGGCTCCGGCACGCGGCGCGGCGCCGGTTCCGGCGGCGACTCCGGCTCGTCCTCTTCCTTGAAAACGATGGACTGGGTACGCCGGAGCACTCTGACCTCACAAACACGGAGGGCAGCATGCGAAGGAAAGTTAAGGTCCCGACTGCCCTATCCGCATTTGTACCGACGAACCCTCACTGGTTCGTTCCGAAACCATGCGCATTTTCAGTGCTCGGTTTGGCCTTCGTTTACCAGCCGAACTACCGGGATGGCTATCCGCCGGCCGCGGCATCGAGGGCGCGGAGCGTGCCGGGCCCGAACACGCCGTCGATTGCCCCGCTGTAGAAGCCCGACGCCTGCAGCAGCCGCTGTAGATCCTCGCGCACCGCGATGTCCCAGCCCTCTGCATTGCCCTTCATCTCGGCCAGCGCGGCCCGGCTGCCGCGACGGATGGCGTCCAGCATGAAGCCGGCGACCTTGCTCGCGTCCTGCGGGACGCCGATGCCATCGGCGTAGGCAAGCGCCAGCGCGAAGCCGGCGTCCGCATCGCCCGCGCGATAGGCACGGAAATACCACTCGATCGCGCCCTCCTCGTCGCGGGTGACGCCATAGCCCGAGAGAAGGATCTGCGCGATGAGCGACATGGAGGCGGTGTCGCCCGCTTCGGCCGCGGCCTTGAGATAGCCGATGGCGTCGATCGGATGGACCGGCATTCCTTCGCCGCGCCAGGATTTCTCGCCCAGCCGGCGGTTGGCTTCGGCGCTGCCGAGCGCCGCCGCATCGCGGTAGAGTTCGAGCGCATGCACCGGGTCGGGGTCGCTTCCCTGCCCCGCCTCCGCCATCTCGGCGAGGCGAACCATGGCGTCGACTTCGCCGGCGGCCGCTGCTTTCTGGTACCACCCAAGCGCGGCCGCATAGTCCCGTTCGGTCCCGTAGCCGAACTGATGGGCGAGCCCGAGATAGAGGTAGCTCGGCACGTGCCCACGATCGGCGGCAAGCCGGAAAAGCCGCACGGCTTCGGAGTAGTCTCCGACCAGCGCAAGCCCGGTCCAGTAGCGGCTGGTCCACCACGTGAGGCCCAGCGCATGCTGCCCGGCCGGCAACCCGGCGTCCGCGGAGAGCCGGTACCAGCGCGTGGCGACGGCGAGGTCGACGGCGACGCCCATGCCTCCCGCGTACATCATGCCGAGCCGGTAGGCAGCCCGCGCGTCTCCCATCGCGAAGGCCCGCAGGTAGTATTCCTCGGCAGCCGCGGGATCGTTCCTGCCATCAAGGTTGAAGAGGCTCACGTCGCCGAGAGCCAGCGTCGCATCCCGGTTGCCCCGGGCCGCGACGGCGCGAAGCTGTGCGATGAGGTCGACCGCGCCGCGTCCGAAGCGGACCACCTCGGCCTCGACCGTGCCCTCGCGCCCGGGGCCGAGCATCCGCCGGACCTGGATGGCGTCGCGAACCGGCTGACCTGCGAGACTGATTACCAGATCGCCGGGCATCAGACCGGCGTGCGCCAGGGGACGATTGCGCGCGACGTCGAGGACGAGGGCCCCGGTTTCGCCGGTCAGCCCGACCGCGGCGACGAAGGGGTCGATGAAGTCGGCGAAGGTGATCGTGGCTGCGAAATTGTCTGCACCCGCCGGCAGTTCCAGCACCAGCCTCGTCTTGCCGGCCGGCCTCCCGGCCGCTTCGGGTTCCGCCGTTCCTGCGAAGTTCTTGGCGATGAGGCCCGTTTCACCCCGCTCGAGGCGGTATTCCGGAGCGGACAGGCGCGTGGGGTCGGCCTGCGCCGGCCACGCAGCTGCCATCAGCGCCAGACTCATCAACAGGCGCGGTAGTCCCGACACGATCGCCTCACTCACTCGTCCGAGACTATCCGGGATGACCCGCGGCATGGCAACAAAGTTAGCGGAGAGTAAACACGGCCGCCTCAGCGGCCGCGGCCGCGCGCGCCTTCGATGCCCTCCTCCACCACCGCCTTCATCGCTTCCCGCGCAGCCTCCGGCTCGCGGCGGGCGATGGCGTCGGCGATGCGGCGGTGCTTGGCAACCGAGCGCGCATGACGCAGCGGCTCTTCAACCGGAGACGAGATGGTGAGCAGCGCCACGAGAGCGACTTCGATCAGCGTCGAGATCGAGCGCAGGAACGGATTGCCGCCGGCGGCCGCAACGGTGAGGTGGAAGTTTAGATCGGCATCGACGAAGGCTTCTGGGGTCACGTCCTCGGCGGCCATTCTGTCGACCCAGCCGTAGAGGTGCTGCACCTGAAGCGGCGTCCGGCGCTGCGACGCGAGCGCCGCGGCTTGCGGCTCGAGCGCCATGCGCATTTCGCTCAGGTATTCGAGGAACTGCGGATCGAAGCCGGTCTGCGCGTGCCAGATGAGAACGTCCGGATCGAACAGGTTCCAGTTAGCCTTGTCGCGAACACGCGTTCCGATGCGCGCCTTGGGCTGGATCAGGCCCTTGGCAGCAAGCGTCCTGAGGGCCTCGCGAAGCACCGTTCGCGAGACCCCGAAGCGCTCCATGAGTTCCACGTCGCCGGGCAGGATCGTTCCCTGGGGATACTTTCCGGAGACGATGCCCACGCCAATCTCCCGAACCACGTGCGCAGTGTGCGAGCGTGCCGGCTCGTTGGCGCCGTAATCCCGTCCTGGAGGCATCTCAGCCATCGCCGAGGTCCCTTCGGTGCGACAGATGTGTAACGCATTATTGCACTGTTCGCGCCTTGCGCACAGAACCATAGTATCATAATACTATTGGATGGAGCGCCCGCGAGCGGCGGACACGGTCCGAGAGCGGGATCGCCGCGCGCGCTCTTGCCCGTTGCCG
>CAYRNE010000139.1:0-7220 GCA_964425245.1 uncultured Devosia sp. | reverse complement strand
CTCGACCACCGCCAGCGACACGGTCCAGCTGTCTTCGCCGCGGATGAAGCCGCGCGTGCCGTCGATGGGATCGACCACGAAGGTGCGCCGGCGGCCGAGGCGTTCGCTCGTGTCCGCCGTCTCTTCGCTGAGCCAGCCGTAGTCCGGCCGCGCCGTCGTGAGCGAGGAAAAGAGGAACCTGTCGAGCACGATATCGGCCTCGGAAACGGGCGAGCCGAACTCCTTGGTCCAGTGCTTCAGGTCGCGCCGGAAATACCCCGATGCGATGATACCGGCCGTCACGGCGGCCGAGCGCAGCAGTTGCAGGTCATCGGCAGCGGTGGTGGCGGAAGTCATCATCGGTCCGGGATCGGTGGCGACCTTCTATGGCCAAGCGTGGGATGAAACAAGCATGGGTCCGGTTGGGCTCCGTTGCCCCGGGCGCCGCGCAAAGACGCCGGGCAAGCGGCCGTCAGAACCTGCTAACCCTTTTCAAAACAACCTAAACTTAACCGCGTTTCTTAAGCGCCGAAGAAACGGGGGCGGCTAGATTGGCTGCATACAAGAGGGCGGTCGAAACAAGCTCTCGGAAGTTGACAGTGAGGCAAAAGATGACTGGTGGCGTTGGGATCGAGGGATCCTCCGTCGTAGTGGACTTCGCGACCCGCAGTGCGGCGCGGCAGTCACGCGAGCCGATGACGGCGCGGAAGTTCGGGGCAGCCAACGACAATGGCCCGCGCGAGCCGGTCAAGACGGTCACGGTGCGCAGGCACCTCGAAAAGAGCGGCGTCGCAATCAAGATCAAGGTTCCCGTCGACGAATTCGTCGGCGTCGCCGTCTCGACGAACATCACCGAGGAAGGCGTGCTCTCGAGCGCCATCGAACTCGTTCACAGCGACCCCGATCTCAACTACCGGGTCTTCGAGGAGATCGGGAACGCCAACGTCGTCGCCGAATGGCAGAACTGGGGGCGCAAGCTCCGGCTGCCGCTTTACATCCGGGCGGGCGACGGGTCGCTTCTCCCCTACAGCCAGCAGGTCGATGGTGTGATGCTGGGCCAGACGACTGCGCGGCGGAAACTCGCGGCGGAGGCAGGCCGCCGTCCGCGGTTCCTCAACCGGCGCAAGCCCGGCGAAATGCAGAGCTAGCAACCGCTTTCACCTCCAGAGTGAACCTGGGGCCAGCCCTTCGGGGCCCGGCCCCAGAAATTTTCCGGGACCCATGCAACCTTCCGGCCACGGCGGCCGTTACAGCTTCGCCCGCCGGTGACCAAGTCATGTAGATGACCTCACCGGTCCTGCGCGACCTCCCCCCGGGTCGCGCCTTTCAAAGCGACCTCCAAGCGCTTTGTGCAAGGCCGATCTTCCCCCGAGATCGGCCTTGCGGCGCGCTTGGTGCCTGCAATCTCCGCCGCAGCATCGTCATGCCGCCTAATGTCTGAGGTTGTCCTCCGGCGCATGCACGTGATGCTGGTGATGGTGCCCCCCCGGCAGCGGGACGGTCCCCTCGAGGCTGCCGATGATCGGACAATCGGGGCGATTGTCTCCCTCGCAGCACTCAACCAGATGCATGAGCGTATCGCGCATCTCCTTGAGAGCGGTGATCTTCTGCTCCAGCTCCCGGACGTGGCCCAGGGTCAGCTGCTTCACGTCGGCGCTTGTACGCTCGCGGTCGCCCCACAGCTTCAGCAGGTTCCGGATTTCCTCAATCGAGAAGCCGAGGTCGCGCGCCCGGCGGATGAAACCGAGGCGATGGACTTCCGCCGCGCCATAATCCCGGTAATTGCTGTCCCGCCGGTCGGCGCGCGGGATGAGCCCGATCGTCTCGTAGTGACGGATCATCTTGGCCGACACGCCGGATGCCTTGGCGGCTGCACCGATCTGCATAAGGGGCTCCCGCAGGTTTGTCGAAGCTTCCTAGCATCGTAAGGTTGAGCGCGGCAATTTCAAGGTTTTCGAGGACCTCGAAAAGCTCTTGACCTTACCACGATGGTAAAGATCAGAAGTCTGGGCATCACGAACCGGACGGAGTCGGAAGATGCCCAAGACCTACAAATTCAAGCTGATTCATGCCCTGATCGCCGCACCCGTGGTACTGGCGTCGATTGCCGGTGCGGGCTATGCCGCCATGATGATGTCGCCGCCCCCCGCGGACCTCGACCTGTCACGGACGAAGACCAGCGACAACGGATCTTTCATCGCGACGATAGTCCCGGCCGAGCCCATCACGCTCAACCAGATCCAGACCTGGACCGTCGAGGTTGCCCTCGCCGACGGCTCGGCGCCGGCCCCGGAGGCCATCCGGATCGACGGCGGCATGCCGCAGCACGGCCATGGCCTGCCCACCAATCCGCAGGTCACCGCGGACCTCGGAGACGGACGCTTTGCGGTCGAGGGCATGAAGTTCAACATGCCCGGCTGGTGGGTGGTGAACGTCCATGTCGAGACGCCCGAAGGCGTGGACCAGGCAACCTTCAACCTTACGCTCTGAGCCGCGATGCGTGCTGTTGCCCTGATTGCCCCCGTCCTTGCCCTTGCCGGCCTGCTTGTTGCGATTCTCGCGGTCGGCCTGCCGGCAGGAGAGCCGCGATGGACCGATGCCGAGGCGGCGCTGATCGGCTCGCTTTCGCTCAGCGCGCTGCCGCCGCTGCCGGCCGACCCCTCGAACCGGGTCGCCGACGACCCCGCGGCGGCGGCTCTCGGCGAGAAGCTCTTCTTCGACACGCGCTTCAGCGGCAACGGCAAGGTCGCCTGCGCGAGCTGCCACCTGCCCGAGAAGCAGTTCCAGGACGGATTGCCGCTGGGCGTCGGCATGGGGACGGCCGGCCGGCGCACCATGCCCATCGCCGGCACCGCTTACAGCCCCTGGCTGTTCTGGGACGGACGAAAGGACAGCCAGTGGTCGCAGGCGCTCGGGCCACTCGAGAACCCGGTCGAGCACGGCGCGGACCGCACCATGCTCGTGCGCCTCGTCGCGGAGCACTACGCGGCCGAATACGAGCCGCTGTTCGGACCGTTGCCCGATCTATCACGGCTCCCCGCCCATGCGGGGCCTGCCGGATCGGCTGAGGCCGTGGCCGCCTGGTCCGGGATGGCAGAGCCCGACCGAGAGACGGTCAACCGGATCTTCGCCAACATCGGCAAGGCGATCGCTGCTTTCGAGCGCACGATCATGCCGGTCGAGACCCGCTTCGACCGCTATGCCGATGCCGTCGCCGCAGGCACACCTCCGGCGGGCGACGCGGCGCTGACCGAAGCCGAGATCGCAGGCCTGCGGCTTTTCATCGGCAAGGCCGGCTGCATCAATTGCCACAACGGCCCGCTGCTGACCGACAACCACTTTCACAACACCGGCGTGCCGATGGCCGGCTCGGCGCCCGATACCGGCCGCGCCGCGGGCGCCCCGGCGGTGCTGGACGATCCGTTCAACTGCCTCGGCAAGTACAGCGACGCCGCGGCGAGCGACTGCGCCGAACTGAAGTACATGGTCGCCGAGGGCGAGGAGCTCAACGGCGCCTTCAAACCGCCGTCCCTGCGCGGTGTGGCGCAACGGGCGCCATACATGAACGCAGGGCAGATCGCGACGCTGGCGGACGCATTGGCCCACTACAACGAGGCGCCGCATGCGCCGGTCGGCCATAGCGAAATCTCGCCACTTCTGCTCACCGCCGGGGAACTTGCGAGCCTCGAAGCTTTCCTTCGCAGTCTGGACGGGGATTCTAGTTGATGCGGTATGCCCCATCGAGCATCGCGAGCTCGGTGGGGCGGAGGAGCTGCTGGTGCGCGACCGTGACCGAGTGGAGCGGGCCCTCGATTTCCTGCTCCCAAAAGCGCAGGAACTTGTTGAGCATCGGAAAGCGCGGGAAGACGTCGTATTCCTGCCAGACGAATTCCTGCAGGCATTCCAGACGGTCGGGCATGCGATAAACGATCTGTGCCGTCGTGAGCCCGTAGCCCCCATAATTGCGAAGCATCTTTCCCGAGTAGTCCATTGCCATCTCCAGTCCCCTGCCGGGGTTCTTCTCCTCTCGACACGAATAGAACAAAGGCCTGGCGATCCGGCAAGTTCCCTGACCAAAAATCCTTGTGATTTCAATCTGGTAGCAGCCGATCATGGGTGCTGCTGACAATTGCGGCGTGCGGTTGCCACCGGCACTGAAGCTGGCGCAGAGTATCCTTGGGGCGTCAGGCGTCAGGCGGGACCCGGCTTGCGAACGGGGCTTCGATGAAATACGTCGCGCTCGCCGTCTTCACCGCCCTGGCGCTGAGCCACGGCGCAAACGCCGAGGACATTCCCGTCTTACACTACAGCCTGCCCAACGGTCTCGAAGTCGTTCTGGCACCAGACCATCGGGTGCCCAAGGTGGTCCTCAACCTCAGCTATCGCGTGGGCTCGATGAACGAGCCGCCGGGCCGCTCGGGCTTCGCTCATCTTTTCGAGCACCTGATGTTCGCGGGCACGCCCGCCTATCCCAGTATCGACGAGGCCTACGGCGCGCTCGGCGTGGACCTCAATGCCTGGACCTGGGAGGATCGCACCCTCTACTACGCGGAAGGGCTCTCCTCGGCGCTGCCGTTCATGCTGGCGGTCGAGGCCGACCGGATGGCGAACCAGGGCGCCGCGATCACCCAAAACGACCTCGACGTGCAGCGCTCCGTCGTCCTCAACGAGATGCGCGAGAACGTCCTCGACTACGTCAACGGGGCAGGGTGGGAGGCGATCCGCACCTCGCTGTTTTCGCCGCAGCATCCCTATAGCCGCGCCGTCATCGGATCGATGGCGGATCTCGGGGAGGCGACGCTCGGGGACGTGCATGCCTTCTTCGATACCTTCTACTCGCCCAACAATGCGATTCTTGTCGTTGTCGGCGATTTCGAGCCGGCCGAAGCCGAGGCGCTGGTCGCCGACACGTTCGGCCGCATTCCCGCGGGGCCGTCGATTGCGCGGCCGGAAGCGACGAGCCTCGAGCCGACGCGCGCGCGGATCGAACTCGAGGACCGCACGCCGACCCCCACGGTCGCGCTCGGCTGGACTGTACCGGGGTTCGGTTCTCCCGAGCTCGGGAGGCTGCGGATCGCGACGGAATTGCTCGGCAATGCCGAGTATGGGGTGCTGCGCCGCCGGCTCGTCGACAAGGGTCTCGCGACGGCGGCGTGGGTCTGGATAGAGCGCGCCTATCTCGGGAGCCGCTTTCTGATCGAGATCAGCGCCGCCGAAGGTGCCGACCCGGCAGCGGTGGAAATGGCGGCGAGGGATGCCGTCGCGGGCTTCATTGCCGCGCCCGTCGCCTCGGCCGATCTTGAGCGGGCGCGCCGGCGCATCCTCCTTTCCGATCGCGTGGGCATCGAGCCGCTGAAGGCGCGCGCTGAACTGATCGCGCTCTACACCGACATGCTGGGCGATCCCGAAGCGGCCTTGCGGGACGATCCGGACACGGCCACGGCCACGGCCGCCGAACTCGAGCAGACCATCCGTCTGCTCGATCCGGCGGACGCGACGGTCCTGGTCGTGCGGCCGGGCGAGCGCGGCGGCTATCCCGACGTTCTCACGCGATCCTCCGGTGTGGCGGCGCCTCTGCCGGTCGTCAATCGCGAACCCGTCGACGTCCCGCGGCTCACCGCGCACCGGATGGCTTCGGCGTCCCTGCCGGAACCCGAGCACGCCGTACTCAGCAACGGCATCGAGGTGATGCATTATCGCGTTGCAGGCGCGCCGATGGCCTACCTCGCCGCGCACTCTCCCGCCGGCACGTTGAGCGCACCCGAAGGCAAGGAAGGCATCGCCGAGCTTGCAGCAATGATGGGACCGCGCGGCGCCGGCGGGCTCGATCCCGACACGTTCGGCAAGGCTGTCAAGGACCTCGGCGCCGACATCGACTGGAAAGCGGACGACCTCGCCTCGTTCCTGACCCTGGCAGCCCCGCCCGATACCATCGCCGAGGCCATCGGGCTCTTTGCCGACGCCCTGCGCGCACCGCTGTTCGACGCGCAGGAATGGGACGTCGCCAGGGCTTCGATGCTGGACGACCTCGCAGCGCGCGAGGGCGACCTGCCCGACGTCGCCGCGCGATTCGCGGATGCGGCGCTCTTTCCGAAGATGCCGGGCGAGCCCGCGATCGACCGCAGCATCGCTTCGGTGCGCTCAATCACGCGTATTGAGGCGCGCGCTTTCTATGCGCGCACGTTCACGCCGGCGACCGTTTCGCTGCACAGCGTCGGTCCGCAGCCGATTGCAGAACTTGTCGAAGCGCTCGAGCGGGTCCTCGGCAATTGGCAATCCGATGTCGAGCCATTGCGAACGACGAGCCGGAGACCGGCAACCTTCCCGGACCAGATGAGGGTCATGCTGGTGCCCGAGACGGGGGCAAGTCAGGCCGCTATCCACATCGCCCTCCCGGCCCCGGGCATCGACGAGCCCGGCCACGCCGAGGCGATCGCGGTCCTCCGGCTGCTCGCCTATGACTTCATCTCGCGCCTCAACACCGTCGTCCGCGAGGAAAAGGGCTATTCCTACGGCACCGACGGCGAGCTCCTCGACGCCGTCCGCATGGGATCGCTGATGGCGGTCGAGACGACCGTCGAGCGCGAAAACACCGCTGCTGCGCTCGAGGAGATGTTCACGGGCATCGCCGGTCTCGCGGCGGACCCCGTGCGCCCGGACGAAGTCGAACGCACGGTGCGGGCGCACCAGGTCCTCATCGCCGGCACCTGGGAGACGGCGGCGGGGCTGTTCGATGAAATCTGGAGCCAGCTTGGCCGCGGCTCGACGCTCGAGGAAGCGCACCGGCTGCGGCTGGCGGTCACGCGTCTCGAGCTTGATGGGGTGCGCCGGCAGGCGGAAGCGATGGCCTCGTTCGACAGGGCGGTCGTCGTGATCGTCGGCGACCCCGGCGTGGTGATGCCGCAGCTTGAAGGCATTGGCCTCGACATCGAGCTGATGAGCCGCGAGTCGCCCTAGGCGAGCCACTCCGCGATCAGCGCGAGGGTCAGCGACAGGCCGATCCAATGGTTGGATTTGAAGCGGAGCAGCGGGTTGCCGGCCTCGCGCGAATCGAGCGTCGCCACCTGCCATGCCAGCCCCGCGGCTGTGATCGCGAGGCCGACGCCGAAGACGAGCCCCGCGCCGACCATGATCGCGGCCGCTGCCCACAGGACGACGTCGCCTGCGTAGAAAAGGGCAACGAGCGCACGGGTGCGGCGGCCGAAGAGCCGGGCGGTGGATTTGACGCCGATGAGCGCGTC
>CAYRNE010000138.1:0-7242 GCA_964425245.1 uncultured Devosia sp. | reverse complement strand
CCCTGATGGGTACGCCGCACCGTGTTCCCTTTTGATCCCCTCGCCACCCGGGCTCGGGGAACCGAACAAGCCATCAATGCACCCCCCGTCCGAAACCGTCAACCGGGTGCCCCTTGCGGGCTGCAACGGCTCGGATATGTATCGGCTCCAGCGCGGGTCCCCGCGCCGATTCGTCCGGTGCTCCGATGCCCAGCCTCAACGCGATCCTGCCGGTCGTGCTGCTCGTTGCGTCCAATCTCTTCATGACGACGGCCTGGTACGGCCACCTCAAGTTTCCCGGCGCGGCGCTGTGGGTTGCGGTCATGGTGAGCTGGGGAATCGCCCTGATCGAATACTGGCTGGCCGTGCCGGCCAACCGTATCGGCTACGGCACCTATACCGCGGCCGAGCTCAAGACCATCCAGGAGGTGATCAGCCTCACGGTCTTCGCCGGTTTCGCCGTCTTCGTCCTGGGCGAGAAGCTGACCTGGAACCACGGCATCGGGTTCGTGCTGATCGCGGCCGGTGCGTTCTTCATCTTCAAGGGCCCGTTGCGCTGAGGCAATCGCGCAGCGAAGCGGCGAGATTTCGCAGCAGCGCGGCGTAAAGATCGGGTCCTTCGGGGAGACCTGCCCCCTCCGGATCGAGCGTGCCGGACCGGGCGCCGCTACCCTCGATGATCGTCTGGACGATCGCCGGCTCGAACTGCGGCTCGGAGAAAACGCATGCGGCTCCCGCCGCTGCGATCCGACTGCGGATTTCGGCAACGCGCGCCGCTCCGGGCATGGCATCCGGCGTCACGGTGACGGACCCCGCGATCGCAAGTCCGAAGCGGCGCTCGAAATACTGGTACGCATCGTGGAAAACGACGAACGGTACCTCGCGGACGGGCGCCAGCATGGTGTCGATCTCGGCTCGCAGCACCTCGAGCCGCTCGGCCTGCGCGGTCGCGTTGGCCAGATAGCCGGCGGCGTTCGCCGGATCCGCCCGCACGAGAGCATCGGCGATCGCTTCGGTCATCCTGGCGGCGTTCACCGGATCGAGCCAGAAGTGCATGTCCATCCGGGCGTCGCCGCCGTGGTCCTCGACATCGTGCCCGTGATGGTCGAAAGCGCCTCCTTCGCGAACCGGCAGCAGTTGTACTCCCGGGCTTTGGGCGAGCTCGACCACTGCGGCCTCCACCGCGAGAGAATCCAGGGCCTCTTCGAGGAAGAGTTCCATCCCCTCGCCCGTCCAGAACACCAGGTCAGCCTCCTCGAGCGCGGCGGCGTCGGACGGGCGCAGGCTATAGCCATGCGGAGAAGCACCGCCGCGGACAATCAGCACCGGCGTGCCGAGGTCCCCCATAACCGCGGAAACCAGTGCGTGGACGGGCTTGATGGTCGCGACGACCCGCAGCGCTTCGGCCGAAGCGCCTGTAACCCAGAGCGCCGCCATTGCCGCCAGAACCGGAAGGAACCTCGTCATGAACGAATGCCTCTTGGCGGGGGTGAAATGTTATGACATTACATGCGGCCGGTCGCGCCAGATAGCTGAGCCGTCGGCGGGACGCAAGAGGCCAGGGATGAACGCCAGGGGTGCCGGGACTACGATCGTCGACGTGGCGCACGCCAGCGTGCGCCGCGGCGACCGCTGGCTGGTCCGCGACATCGATCTGACGATCCGGCGGGGCGAGATCGTCACGCTCGTCGGACCGAACGGCTCGGGAAAGTCCACGACGGCAAAGCTCGTGACCGGCGTGCTGAAGCCGGATTCAGGAACGGTCGAACGACTGCCGGGACTCACCGTCGGTTACGTGCCGCAGAAACTGAACATCGATTGGACCCTGCCGCTGACGGTCGAGCGGCTCATGACGCTGACCGGACGGCATCCGAAGGACGCGGTCGCCGCGGCGCTCGAGGCGGTGGGCGTCGCGCACCTTGCGCGGGCGGAGGTACAGCGCCTCTCGGGCGGCGAGTTCCAGCGCGCCCTTCTTGCGCGGGCCATGATCCGCCGGCCGGACCTGCTGGTCCTCGACGAGCCCGTGCAGGGCGTCGATTTTTCCGGCGAGGTCGCCATCTACCAGTTGATCACCCGCATCCGCGACGAGACCGGATGCGGCGTGCTCCTCATCTCGCACGACCTCCATGTCGTCATGGCGCAGACGGACACCGTCATCTGCCTCAACGGTCACGTCTGCTGCCGCGGCACCCCCGAGACCGTGGCGAGGAGCCCGGAATACCTGAAGCTGTTCGGGCCGCGCGCGGCGGCGACGCTCGCGATTTACCAGCATCATCACGACCATACGCACCTGCCCGATGGCCGGGTGCTCGATTCGGAGGGCGCCGCCGGCGAGGCGCCGGGGCATGGACACGATCACCCGCACGGCCACGAGGAGGAGCGCGCGCATGGCTGAGAATTACGGCGATGCTTGACGACTTCTTCACCCGCGCCCTCGTCGCCGGCATCGGCCTCGCGCTCGTCGCAGGGCCGCTCGGCTGTTTCATCGTCTGGCGACGGATGGCGTATTTCGGCGATACGATGGCTCACTCGGCGCTGCTGGGCGTGGCACTGTCGCTGCTTCTCGACCTCAACATGACTCTTGGCGTCTTCGTCGTCGCGGCGCTGATCTCGGTCGCCCTCGTCCTGCTGCAGCGCTGGAACGCGCTCTCCACCGACGCCCTGCTCGGCATCCTCAGCCATTCGACGCTGGCGACGGGTCTCGTCCTCGTCGCATTCATGACCTGGATCCGGGTCGACCTCATGGGGTTCCTCTTCGGCGACATCCTTGCCGTAACGGTGGCCGACATTGCCGTCATCTACGCCGGCGGGGCGGTGATCATGCTGCTTCTCGGCCTGATCTGGCGGCCGCTGCTCGCCTCGACGGTCAATCCCGAGGTCGCCGAGGCCGAAGGCCTGCGGCCGGAAGCGACGCGCATGATCTTCATGCTGCTTCTCGCGTCCGTCATCGCGATCGCGATGAAGCTGGTCGGCGTGCTGCTGATCACGTCTTTGCTGATCATCCCGGCGGCGACGGCGCGGCGGCTCTCGGGCTCTCCCGAACAGATGGCGGCGATCGCGGCCCTGCTCGGCGCTGCAGCGGTGAGCGGCGGCCTCTTCGGTTCCCTCGCCTACGACACGCCGTCGGGACCTTCGATCGTCGTCGCGGCGCTTTGCATCTTCCTTCTGTCGCTGATCCTGCCGACGCGGTGGTTCGGGCAGCGAGCCGGGTCGGGAGCGGAATGATGGCGCACAGGCATGCAGGGCACGAGCACCCGCAGGCCGCCGACCTGACGCGGAACCAGGAGCTCGTCCTCAAGACGCTCAATGCGGCCGAGGCGCCGCTCTCGGCCTACGACATTCTCGACCGGCTGAGGAGCGAAGGGCTGCGGGCGCCGCTGCAGATCTACCGCGCGCTCGACAAGCTGATCGAGCAGGGGCTCGCCCACCGGCTCGAGTCGCTCAACGCCTTCGTCTGCTGCGCGAGCGGGGCGAGGCATGTCCGGAGCGACGGACTGGCCGCTTTCGCCATTTGCGAGCACTGCGGGCGGGTCGAGGAGTTCGCCGACGACACGATCGAAGCGCGGCTGGGGGAGTGGGCCGCGAAGCAGGGGTTCATGTCCTCGCGTACGACGCTGGAGCTCCGCGGGCTCTGCCGCGCCTGCGCACGGCCGGCGGGTTAGCTCGCCTTCCTGAGCGGCGGTTCGGCGGACGAACCGAGAAGCCGCGCCAGGGCATCGAGCGAAAGCGGGCGGGAGAACAGATATCCCTGGAACTCGCGGCAGCCGAGCCGGGTAAGCATCGTCGCCTCCTCGCGCCGCTCGACGCCTTCGGCCGTGACGGCGAGGTCCATCGCGAAGGCGATGAGCATCGTCGATTCGACGAGCGCTCCCTTCACCGGGTCGATGTCCACGTCCTCGACCAGCGAGCGGTCGAGCTTCACGCGGTCGAAGCTGAACTGGCGCAGGTAGCCGACAGAGGAGAAGCCGGCGCCAAAATCGTCGAGGGCGATCGAGATACCGAGCCGGCGCAACTCCTCGATCGCCGCCTTGGCGCGCTCCGGCTGCGCCAGAAGAAACGACTCGGTGATCTCGAGCTGCAGTCGATTGGGCGGAAAGCCGGCGCTCCTGAGGATGCCGTCGATCTGCGCCGCGAGTGTCGACGAGCGGAACTGCACCGTCGAGACGTTGACCGAGAGCTTCAGCGCGGGGAAGTTCAGGATGTCCCGGCACGCCTGCCGAAGCGCAAACAGCCCCAGCTCCTCGATGAGACCGGATGTTTCTGCAGCGGGGATGAATTCCACCGGGGACATGGGGCCGCCGGGCCGGCGCGGCCAGCGCATCAGGGCCTCGACGCCCAGCATGGTCTGGGTGCCGAAATCGAAGATCGGCTGATAGACGAGGTCGAATTCCGACGCGTCGAGGCCGCGGCGGATATCCGCCTGCAACGCAAGGCGCTGTTGCAGGCTCGTTTCGATCGAAGGCTGGTATTCGACCGCGTGATTGCCGCCCGTCTCGCGCGCGCGCTGCAGCGCCGCACCGGCCATGGTCAACACGGCTCCGATGGTCCGGGGGGTGACTGTCGTTTCCGCGATGCCGATGCTGGCGCGCAGCTTGAGCCGCAGATCGTCGAGCGCAATCGCCTCGGCGACGAGTTCGAGAACGGTTCGCGCAAAGCGGCGGATCATCACGCCGGCATCGCTGCCCACCCGCACGAGCACGAACTCGTCCTGGCCGAGGCGCGCAATCTGCGCCTGCCCATTCAGCCCCGCGTCGATGAGGTCCGCGGTCCGGTCGAGCAGCGCTTCGGCCGTGTCCTGCCCGTAGGATCCGATGACGTCCTTGACGCCTTCGAATTCGATGTGCGCCACCGCCACCAGAAGTTCGCCGTGCCGCTTGGGAATGACGCTGGCGATCCATTCCTCGAGACCGAAGCGGTTCAGGAGCCCGGTGTTGGGATCGTAGCGGGCCGTCACCCAGTCGCGCTCGTCGGCCTCCGCCCGGCGTTCGACCGAGCGGCGGAAGGCGGCAATGACGACGAATATCAGCGTTCCGATGACGAGCAGGATCACGGACGCGATGCCGGCCGTATGGTAGAAGGCGGCGTCGCCCGGCCGAAGCGGCTGCCACATCAGCTGGCCGATTTCGGTGCCCGCCGCGTCTTCGAGCAGGAGGCGCTCCTGCTCGGGCGTTCGCGGTGCGGCGCCGGCGAAACGCGGCACCGGCACCTGAAACATATGAGCCATTTCGGCGAGCAGCGGATCGTCGATCTGCTTGGCGAGCCAGAGGATGCGCCGATCCTCGGCCGGCACGGCTAACTGGCTGCCGGTGCCGTGAACGACTGCCGCGGCAACTGCCGCCACGGCCTCGTCCCCACTGCGGGCTAGCGCCGCGACGACGCCGCCGTCGCCGTCCCGGGTGATGACGTCGCCGAGCTCTTTCATGATCTCGGGTGTCGCGCTGAAATAGTCGCCGACGGCACCCTTCAGTTCGCCGCTGATGGATTCGCCGAACAGAATGTTGCCCTTGGCATCCGAGATGATGGCAGTGTCGTAATGCCCGTCGGTACGGGCGGTGGTGCCCCAGGTGCCGTCGAGCCATGCCGGATTGAACCGGATGTAGGTGTTGAGGTAGGCCTCGGTCCAGGTCGCCTCGTCCGCGACCTGTTCCCCGAGGCGGAAGACGAACGAGTCGAGCGCCGCGGCAATGGCCTTGCGCGAACGATCGCCGTCGATGCGGTTGATCTCGCCGGTCATGAGCTGCAGCGTCAGCAGGACCAAGACGCAAAGCGCCACATAGACCAGCGTACTGGGCAGCGCGACGAGATAATTGAACAGGGCGCGCGGGTCCTTGGGCGAGCGATGCCTGCCCCGGCCGCTCCGGCCCGCGGCGGCAGCCGATCCCTTCGACTCAGCCGCCTTGGCCGGCTTTGACAATCGGTATCACCCCCATCTGGGGGAGAGCCTAGAAAGGCCCGCTTAACATCGGCTTAAGTAACCAGGCGGCGAAAAATCGGGGCGGGGATGCAACCCATGACATCTCCCGCCCCGTTCCCGTCTGCAGTTGACTAGCTGGATTGCAGCCGGGATGCCGGGATTTCGCTTCGCCCGCGCGGGGCAGCGAGACACGGCAATTGTGGCGCGATTGGTGCAGACTTGGGGCAACCCCCGAAATGTCTGGGCAGCGTGGCCCGACGGGCACGAGGCGTTGCCCCTCTGCCACACGCCGGTCAGACGGCAGCGAGGGTGCGGCGGCGTTCGAGGCGGGCGCGAATGCTCTCGACGTCGGCCCGCGGCGTCGCGGCGAACAGCGTCTGGGTATAGCTGTGCCGCGGATTGGCGAAGACCTCGTCGCGCGATCCGTATTCCACGACCTCGCCGAAATACATCACCATCACGTCGTCGGCGATATAGCGCACGACGGACAGGTCGTGGCTGATGAAGACGTAGGTGAGCTGGAATTCGTCCTGCAGGTCGGCAAGAAGATTCAGGATCTGGGCCTGGACGGAGAGATCGAGCGCGGAAACCGGTTCGTCGAGGACGAGCAGCGACGGATTGACCATCAAGGCCCGCGCAATGGCGATGCGCTGACGCTGCCCGCCCGAGAACATGTGCGGATAGCGGTTGTAGTGCTCGGGCTGCAGCCCGACCTTGGCGAGCATTTCGAGGGCGCGATCGCGGCGCTCGGCCGCGGGAAGCCCGGTGTTGAGCTGCAGCGGCTCGGTAAGCACGTCGCCGATCTTCTGGCGGGGATTGAGCGAGCCATAGGGATTCTGGAACACGATCTGGACCTTGCGGCGAAGCTCGCTGGTCAGCCGATGCTTCCTGATGTCGACGAGCTCGCCGTCGATCCTGAGCTCCCCCGAAGTCGGGGCGTCGATCATCGTGATGATGCGCGCGAGCGTCGACTTGCCGCAACCCGATTCGCCGACTACGGCGAGCGTCTTGCCCTTGTCGACGCTGAGCGAGACGCCCTTCAGGGCCTTCACGGTTCGCGCGCGGCCGAAGAGGCCGCCGCGGACATGATAGTCGCGCACCAGATTGCTGGCTTCGAGAACCCTGGCCATCACGCCTCTGCCAGAAAATCGGGCGAGAAATCGGCGATGACAGGCAGGCGGTCACCCACGGCGCGCTCCGGCAAGGCCGAGAGCAGCGCGCGCGTATAGGCGCTCTTCGGATTCTCGAAGAGTTCGAGCACGCCGGCCTCCTCCATCTTGCGGCCCTTGTACTGCACGACGACCCGGTCGGCGGTCTCCGCCACCACGCCCATGTCGTGCGTGATCAGC
>CAYRNE010000137.1:0-7254 GCA_964425245.1 uncultured Devosia sp. | reverse complement strand
CGATGCCCGGCAAGCAGATGGCGATCGACGCCGATCTCTCGGCGGGGCTGATCGACGAGGCGGCGGCCAAGAAGCGCCGCGAGACGCTGGAGTCCGAGAGCGCCTTCTTCGGCAACATGGACGGCGCCAGCAAGTTCGTGCGCGGCGACGCCATCGCGGGACTGCTCATCACCCTCATCAACATCATTGCCGGTCTCATCATCGGAGTCATGCAGCAGGGGCTGAGCTTCGAGGAGGCTGCCCACAACTACACGCTGCTCACCATCGGCGACGGGCTCGTCACGCAGATTCCGGCGCTGATTGTCTCGACCGCGGCGGGCCTCCTCGTCTCCAAGTCGGGGGTTACCGGCTCGGCCGACAAGGCGCTCGTCGCGCAGTTCACCGGCTATCCGAAGGCACTCGGCATGTCGGCCGCCGTCATCGCCGCGCTGGCGCTGCTGCCCGGCATGCCGCTGTTGCCGTTCGTCACGCTCGCCGGCGGTATTGGCTTTCTTGCCTTCCGCTCGACGAAGAAGAAGGCAGCCGCCGCCCGGCGCGAGGCACTCGCTGCCGCGACCGAGAAGGCCGCCGCGACAGTGCCGTCCGAGGAAGTGCCGATCAGCGAAACGCTCAAGATCGACGAGCTCAAGCTCGAGCTCGGCTATGGGCTGCTGTCGCTGGTGAAGGAGGACGACACCGGGACCGACCGGCTGACCGAGCAGATTAAGGCGCTGCGCCGCCAGCTCGCCGGCGAGCTGGGTTTCGTCATGCCGCCTGTCCGTATCCTCGACAACATGCAGCTCGAGCCCAACGAGTACCGCATCAAGATCAAGGAAGTGGATGCCGGCAGCGGTCAGATCTATCCGAACCAGCTGATGGTCATGGATCCGATGGGCCGCGAGATCGACCTGCCGGGCGTCCACACGACCGAACCGACTTTCGGCCTGCCGGCGACCTGGATCGAGCCGGCTCTGCGTGACGAGGCCGAAGTTCGCAACTATTCGATCATCGATCCTTCGACCGTTGTCTCCACGCACCTGACCGAGGTTTTGAAGAACAATGTCGCGGAGCTCCTGAGCTACGCCAACGTGCAGTCGCTGCTCGGCGGGCTAAGCAAGGACCAGCAGAAGCTCGTCGAGGATATCGTTCCAGGCCAGATCACCGTCTCGGGCATCCAGCGCGTGCTTCAGGCGCTGCTCAACGAGCGCATCTCCATCCGCGACTTGCCGACCATCCTCGACGGCATCGCCGAGGTCGCGGCCCCCGGCCGCTCGCCGCAGACGATCGCCGAGCATGTGCGCACCCGCCTCGCGCGGCAGCTCTGCGCCGCCAATCTCGGACCCGACGGCAACCTCCCGCTCATCACGCTCTCTCCGCAGTGGGAGCGGGATTTTGCCGAAGCCATGGTCGGCGACGGGCCGGAGCGCCACCTCGCGATGGCGCCCTCGCGGCTGCAGCAGTTCATCGTCGGCGTGCAGCAGGCCTTCGAGAACGCCGCCCAGCAGGGCGAACTGCCTGTGCTCATTACGTCGCCGTCGATCCGGCCGCATGTCCGGGCCATCATCGAGCGCTTCCGCCCGCAGACGGTGGTGATGAGCCAGAACGAGGTGCATCCCCGGATTCGGCTGAAGACCATCGGCGCGATCTGAGCGCCCTGCCCCGCTCACAGCGACGGGCAGAACGTTCCGCCCCTCTGCAAGCCAGCAGGGGACCGCTCAGCACTCCGGCAGGTTCACCGCGAGGCCACCGAGCGAGGTTTCCTTGTAGCGTTCGCTCATGTCGCGGCCGGTGTCCCGCATGGACTGGATGCAGGCGTCGAGCGGCACGATGTGCTGCCCGTCGCCGAGTGCCGCGAGCGAAGCGGCGGCGACGGCCTTCACTGCGCCCATGCCGTTCCGCTCGATACACGGCACCTGGACGAGGCCCCTAACCGGGTCGCAGGTCATGCCGAGGTGATGTTCGAGCGCGATCTCGGCGGCATTTTCGATCTGCTCGTTGGTGCCGCCCAGCGCCGCGCAGAGCGCCGCCGCAGCCATCGCTGAGGCCGACCCGACCTCGCCCTGGCAACCGACTTCGGCGCCCGAGATCGAGGCATTGTATTTGATGAGCCCCCCGATCGCGGCGGCGGTCAGGAGCATGTCGGGTATCCTGCTGCGTGAGGCGCCGGGTACGAAATCGAGGTAGTACCGGATGACGGCCGGCACGACGCCGGCGGCGCCGTTGGTCGGTGCGGTAACCACCTGCCCCCCGGCGGCATTCTCCTCGTTCACCGCCATCGCATAGGCCTGCAACCAATCCACGGCGGTATGGAGAGGCGCATCGTTGGCGCCGCGGGCGGCTTCGAGCTTGGTTCTCAGCCCGGCCGCCCGGCGCCGCACCTGCAGTCCGCCCGGGAGAATTCCCTCGGCGTTGAGACCGCGATCGATGCAGCGGTTCATGACGTCCCAGATGCGGTCGATTCCCGCCTCGACCTCCCGGGAGCCGCGGCGCGCCTCCTCGTTGGCGCGCTTCATCTGCGAGATGGTGAGCCCGGACGCCCGGCCCTCCTCCAGCATCTCGGCCGCCGTTGCGAATGGATAGGGTACGCGCGGCCCGCCGGTCTCCGCCTGATCGGCCGCAAGTTCATCGGCCGTCATGACGAAGCCGCCGCCGACCGAAAAATAGGTTTCGCTGAACACCGTCTCGCCCGCTTCGTTCCGGACACCGAAGGTCAGCGCATTGGGGTGCTCCGGCAGGCGCCGGCCGCGCTCCGCGACGATCGCCGCGTTGGAATCGAGGCAAAGGGTCCGGCCCCCGGCGCGTACCCGCTGCGTCGTTTCGAGGATCGCGAGTTGCCGGTCGGCCTCGGCCCGGTCGTAGTCTTCGGGGGTCATGCCCACGAGGCCACAGAGCACGGCGCGAAAGGTGCCGTGCCCTTCCCCCGTGTAAGCGAGCGAGCCGAAAAGGCTGGCGCGAAGCGACAGTTCTCCGGCCGGCAGGGGCATCGCGGAGACCTCGTCGATGAACCGCTTCGCGGCGACCATCGGTCCCATCGTATGGGAGGATGAGGGTCCGACGCCGAGCTTGAAGATGTCAAAGATCGACAGGAACATCGGATAGATGTCGTCCCGCCGCGGCTTCCGGTCAATGCCGCTGCAACTCTCTCTTAACCCGTTAACCCGGCGGCGGCTTTCCCGCCGCGCCCGTTCCGCTAAGCTGATGCACATCAGGAGCCCTGTGCGGCGGGCGGCGCGAAGCCGGCCCGCAACGGGGAACGCGGCCCCGTCGGGGCAGCCCTCCAATGATACGCCAGGGAGGCGGAAAAGGCCGGACCCCGAAGGGGCCGGCCTTTTTCACGATCTTGCCACGTTTCGCGGAACGTACGCGCGATAAGCGACGTTAACAGTTCATTGAAGCCGTGCGGCGCCCACCTTCCGAGCGATGCCCCGCACGGCTCGGTTCATCACACGAGACGAACGATCGGAGACTAACATCATGCGCACTCTGTTGACCACCACCGCGCTGGTCGCGCTCTTTTCCATGGGCGCGGTCGCGCAGGATGCCGCGGCGCCCGCTGGCGACAGCGATCTTCTCACGCAGGGCTATGACGTCATCGACACCGATGCGCTGGCCTCCAAGCTCATCGGCTTTCCCGTCTATTCGTCCGCTGCCGCCGACGCGGAGCAGCTCGGCGAAATCAACGACATCGTCATCGGCGAGGACGGCGGCGTCGCCGCGGTGATTCTCGGCGTGGGCGGCTTCCTCGGCGTCGGCGAGAAGAACGTTGCGGTCGACTATGGCCAGCTGCAGTGGACCGTGGCCGAGGACGAGACCGAGCGCCTCGTGCTCGAAGTGACGCGCGAGCAGCTCGAGACCGCGCAGGCCGTCGAACTCGTCGAGGACGAGCCGATGGATACGGCTGCCGCGACGGATCAGCCGGCCGACGACGCGATGCAGCCTGCGGATGACGAGACCGAGACCGCCGTCGTCGATGCACAGCCGCCCGCCGACGATGCGATGCAGCCTGCCGACGACGCCACCGAGACGGCAGCGGTCGATGCGGATCAGCCGGCCGATGCGGCACAGCAGCCGGCCGACGACGCGACGGAGACTGCCGCTGCCGATACCGAGCAGCAGCAGCCGGTTGCGGACCAGGACGACGCCATGGAAACGGCTGAGGCCCAGCCGGCCGATGACGCTGCCGTCGACCAGAATCTCGAAACCGGCGCAATCGGCCAGCAGGACGATGTTACCGCGCAGGATCCCTCGATGCAGGCTCTCGACCGTGAAAGCCTCGTCGACTTCGATGAAACGACGCTGACCGCCGAGCAGCTCATCGGCATCAACGTCTATGGCCCGACCGACGAGCATATCGGCGTGATCGGCGATTTCGTCCTCGGCCAGGACGACAAGATCGACGCCGTCATCATCGACTTCGGTGGCTTCCTCGGCATCGGCACCAAGCAGGTGGCGATTGCCTACGAGAACCTCGACTTCTACTCCGACGAGGCGGGCAACAACCGCTATCTGATCCTGAACGTCACCCGCGACATGATGGAGCAGGCGCCGGAGTTCAACAGCGAGACCTATGCCCAGGAACGCGACACGCAGCGGCTCCTGCTCGAGGACGGCGATACGGCGGCCGCCAATTAGGCGCTGCCCTCACACACCACTTCACGAAGTTGAAAGGCCCGCGAAAGCGGGCCTTTTGCCTGTCCCGGGGGGATGACTATGACCGCATATGCCTCAGTCGCGCGATCTCGTCGTAGTCGGCCTGCTCCTGCTTGGCTTCGGCCGCGGCCTCTCGCCCGCTCTCGCGCTGATCCAGCAGCTCGACCTTCTTGAGGTCCTCGACCGCCTCGGCCAGCGCGTCCTGCGCCGTCTCGAGCGTCGTCTTCATATCGGCAGCGGAGGCGAGGAGATTGTCGCGCCGCTGCATCGCCGCCTTGGCGAAGGTCGAATAGGCGAAATGCGCGACATCCGAAATGCCGGTCTTTTGATGCTCGATTTCGATCTGCTGGTCGAGTTCGGCGGCCATCCGCTCGAAATCGGCGATCATGGCCTCGATCTGCGCAACCTGCCGGCGCTTCTCGTCCACCTGGAACTTCTTGAGCCGGATCAGACTCTCGCTGCGCGACTTCATGACTTGTACTCCTTACCCACCAAGTCAGCACCCATCACGTGGCGTCCACGCCCGCCTTCTCCACGATCGCTTCGAGCAGCTGGTAGCTGTCCGCGATCGAGGTTCGCTCTTCCCGCTGCTGGCTCAGAAAGGCCTCCAGCGCCGGGTTGATGGCGATCGCGCGGTCCACCTTCGGATCCGATCCCTTCCGGTAAGCCCCCAGCCGGATCAGCTCCTCCATGTCGGAATAGACCGACATGAGCTCCCGCGCCTTCTGCAGGGTCGGCCGCATGGAAACCGGCACGCAGCCCGGCATGGTGCGCGAGATGGACCGGAGCACATTGACCGCCGGGTAACGGCCCCGCTCGGCAATGGCGCGCTCCATCACGATGTGCCCGTCGAGGATACCGCGTACCGCATCCGCGATGGGCTCATTGTGGTCATCACCTTCGACCAAAACGGTAAATAGACCGGTAACGGAGCCCGAGTTCTCGAGCCCCGGACCGGCCCTTTCGAGGAGCCGCGGCAGCTCGGTAAAGACCGTTGGCGGGTAACCCTTGGCGGTCGGCGGCTCGCCTATGGCAAGCCCGATCTCCCGCTGCGCTTGCGCGAACCGGGTGAGGCTGTCCATCATGCAAAGGACGCGCTGCCCCTGGTCGCGGAAATATTCCGCAAGCGCCAGCGTGAGATAGGCCGCCTGTCGCCGCATCAGCGCCGCCTCGTCCGAGGTCGCGACGATGACGACGGCCTTTCTCAGGCCCTCCTCGCCCAGGTAGTCGATGATGAATTCCTGCACTTCGCGGCCGCGCTCGCCTACGAGGCCGATAACGGCGACATCGACATTGGCGTTGCGCGCCATCATCGACATGAGCACCGACTTGCCGACGCCGGAGCCGGCGAAGATGCCCATGCGCTGGCCTTCGCACACCGTTGTGAATGCGTTGAGGGCACGGACCCCCAGATCAAGCGGATCGCCGACGCGGGCGCGATCGTGCGCGGCGAGCGGCACTTGACGCAGCGGATAAGCGAGCGCCCCGAGCGGAAGCGGCCCCTTGCCGTCGATCGGTTCGCCGCCGGCATTGACGACGCGGCCGAGCCAGCTTTCCGACGGATAGACCGCCCCGTCGTGGCTGCGGAACACCGCGCGGCATCCAAGCCGCACGCCGCTGAGCGGACCGAACGGGAGGCACAGGGCATGTCCGTCGCGGAAGCCGATGATCTCGGCCTCGAGCACGTCTCCGGCGGCGCTTTCAATGGCGACGCGCCCGCCAACCTTGAGTTCGCGCGCGGGGCCGACGATCTCGACGAGGAGGCCTTGCACGGTCTTGACCCGGCCGAAGACCTCGACCGTGTCGATGGCATCGATGGCGGCGATCAACGACCGCAAGAACGGGTCTCCCAGTGGCCCGAATCGGGCTGATTCGAAGGTAACCTACCGTTAAGCAAAAAGCGTTAACCTCGCCCCTGAGCCGCCATCCGTGCCCCAATGCCTGCGCCGCTTATCCACAGGCGAAATCCTTCAAATCGATGAGTCTCAAGAGTCGATTGAAAGGCTTTCTTAATCCTGTTTGTTAAGTCCGATCGAGGACATTTTTACAGACTAAACAAGCACTTAGCATAAACTGCATGGCCTTTTCATTGCATATTGCGGATCAGAATTAAACTTTGTTAACTAATTGCGCTTAGGTTTGAGTCATATCCAGTAGGGGTCGGTTAGGGTTGACGGCATCGGTGATCACGTCAGCCGGGTTCCAGGTAGGGACGGATTTAGGGGATTGGCATGCGTGTGCTCTTGATTGAGGACGACAGCGCGACAGCGCAGAGCATCGAGCTGATGCTCAAATCGGAGAGCTTCAACGTCTATACGACGGATCTCGGCGAAGAGGGCGTCGACCTCGGCAAGCTCTACGACTACGACATCATCCTCCTCGACCTGAACCTTCCGGACATGTCGGGTTACGAGGTCCTCCGCACCCTGCGGGTGGCAAAGGTGCAAACGCCGATCCTGATCCTCTCCGGACTCGCCGGCATCGAAGACAAGGTGCGTGGTCTCGGCTTTGGCGCCGACGACTACATGACCAAGCCCTTCCACAAGGACGAACTGGTGGCCCGCATCCACGCCATCGTCCGCCGCTCCAAGGGCCACGCGCAATCGGTCATCACGACGGGCGACC
>CAYRNE010000136.1:0-7255 GCA_964425245.1 uncultured Devosia sp. | reverse complement strand
CGACAGATCGACTATGGACGCGGCCGCATCGAGCAGTTCGCGCTTGCCCATTTCATTCGCACCGGAGACTATGATCGCCACCTTCGCAGGATGCGGGGCGTCTACCGTGATCGCCGCGAGGCCCTGCTCTCGGCCATTGCCGCCGCGATCCCCGAGGCCGAGGTCGGTGGCGTATCGGCCGGCCTGCACGCGACCGTGCGCTTCCCGCGGCGTCTCGACGAAGCCGGCATCCTCGAAGGCGCTCGCAAGCGCGGTATCGGCCTGAGTTTTCTGCGCCGTCACTACCTCGGCGTTGCGCCCGACGAGAGCAGCCTGCTTCTCAGCTATGCCAATATTCCGGAGTCCGGCCTTCGCACCGGCCTTCGCGCCGTCGCTTCAATCATCAGCAGTCTGTCCGCAACGCGAAAACGAGGTGACCGGTCCACGTCCTAGTCGAAGAAGTCCGCGTCCTCCTCGCTCAGGTATTTCTTCGCCGCTTCGGGGATGAACTCGACGCCCATGCCCGGACGGTCCGGCACATCGATCATCCCGTTCTTCACCGGCACGCCGTCGAAGCCCTCGGTGATCTCGTACCAGAAGGGCTCGAACCGCGCGGGAAACTCGAAGGCGATGAAGTTGTCAGGCAAGGTCGCGCCGACCTGGATGAGCGCCGCGAGCCCGAAGATGCCGTTGGCCGTCCCGTGCGGCGCAATCGCGATGCCGTGGAGGTCCGCGTATTCGGCGATCCACTTGAGCTCGGCGATGCCGCCCACGTCGCACGGGTCGGGACCGACCACGTTCACCGCGTGTCCTTCGATCAGCGCCTTGTAGTTCTGCCGCAGGTAAATCTGCTCGCCGGTGTGGATCGGCGTCGAGGTCGCGCGGGTCACCTCGCGATAGACGTCCGGATTGACGAACGGCACGTAGTCGCCGGTGATCATGTCCTCGACCCACATCAGGTGCAGGTGCTCGACGGCCTTGGCGAAGCGCAGCGCGTCGTGGGCCAGGAAGCCCGGACCCGCATCGAGCGCAAGGCCGTAGCGCTCTCCCAGCGTCTCCTTCGCGGCGGTCACGCATTCGACGAGATGGCGCAGCCCGTACTCGGTCATCTGCCCGCGGTGGGGATAGGGGAACGGCGCGTCGCTCTGCAGCGCGCCAAAGAAGAACTCCGGCACCTCCGACACCATTGCGGAATGAAACGAGGTCGGCAGCTTGAACATCGTGAACTTCTCGGGCAGCGACATCCCGTGCTTCGCCCAACGCACGTATTCCTCCGGCGAGTGCGTGGCGCCGATCTCGTGATGATAGAGCGTCCGGTAGGTACGGACCTGATCACGGACCTTGCCGCCGAGCAGCCGGTATACCGGCAGACCCGCCGCCTTGCCGGCAATGTCCCAGAGCGCCATTTCGATCGCGCTCACCGCCGCCCCCCAGGGCTTGAAGCCGCCGCGGACGCGGATGCGCTTGACCACGCGCTCGACGTTCACCGGATCCTGCCCGACGAGCCAGGACTTGAGCTGCAACACGATCGGCTGGAGGTACGGCTTGGGCGTCTCTATCTGCCCCCATCCGGTGATCCCCTCATCCGTCGTGATGCGGATAACCGGGCTGCTGGCAATGACCGCGCATTTGACGTCGGTAATCTTCATGAGAATCGGGGCCCTCCACCCATCGAACATGACAACGTGATCCTATAGCCGCATTCGCGGCAAGGATTGAAGCCAGGTCAGGGGCTCGCGGGGAGATCTCAGGCCGCCTCGCTGCCCTTGCTCGCGCTCGGGGCGAGGGTCACCCGCAATCCGTCGAGGGCGTCGCTCAAAAGGATCTGGCAGCTCAGGCGCGAGGTCGGCTTCTGGTCGAGCGTCGAATAGAGCAGGTCCTCTTCGTCATCGCTCGGCTGCGGCAACTTGCCGGTCCAGGATTCGTCCACGTAGACGTGGCAGGTGGCGCAGGAGCAGGCCCCGCCGCAGTCGGCCTTGATGTCGAGGCCCCAGTCGCGGATCACTTCCATGACGCGCCAGCCGTCGAGCCCTTCGAGCTCGTGTTCAACCCCCTGATGGTCCGTAACGAGGATCTTCATGGGGCCCCTACGGCGGGCCGGCGACCGACAATCGGGGGTCGCCCAACGTCCTTGCGCGATCCGAGGCAATCGATTGCCAATGGTCTATTGCCGAATGCCCTCATCACGCCACGCCCAGCTTCTTTTGCAGTTTCGTGCTGCTGGTCGTGTACTGGAAGACGATGCGCTCGTCCGGCGAAACCACGTGCTTGGCGGCCTGTGCCATCAGCGCCGCCTCGTGGAAACCGGAGAGGATCAGCTTGAGCTTGCCCGGGTAGTGATTGATGTCGCCGATGGCGAAGATACCCGGCACCGAGCTCTCGAACTTCTCGGTGTCGACGACGATGAGGTTGTCATTCAGATCGAGGCCCCAGTCGGCAACCGGTCCAAGCTTCATCGTCAGCCCGAAGAACGGCAGGAGCCGCGTCGCGGGAACGCCGAGGTCTCCAGCATCGGTTGTCAGGTGAACGTGGTTGAGCATGCCGTTTTCACCCTCGAGCCGGGCGATCTGGCCGAGGAGGAAGTTGATCTTCCCCTCCATCACCAGTTCCTTCATCCGGTTGACCGACGCCGGCGCAGCCTTGAAGGCGTCGCGACGGTGCACGAGCGTCAGCGAGCGGGCGATGGGCTGCAGGTTCAGGGTCCAATCGAGCGCGCTGTCGCCGCCGCCAACGATCACGACGTCCTGGTCGCGAAAATCCTCCATGCGGCGGACCGAGTAGAAGACCGACTTGCCCTCGTACTCCTCGATTCCGTCGACAGGCGGGCGTTTCGGCTGGAACGAGCCGCCGCCCGCGGCAATGACCACGACCTTGGCGCGGAAGACCTCGTCGCCGTCCGTCGTCAGGCGGAAGCTGCCATCGTCGAGCTTCGTGAGCCCGGTGATGATGCGGTTGAAGTGGAACTGCGGCCCGAATGGGGCGATCTGCTGCATCAGGTTGTCGACGAGCCCCTGCCCCGTGATCACCGGGAAGCCCGGAATGTCGTAGATCGGCTTTTCGGGATAGAGTTCGGCGCACTGGCCGCCGGGCCGGTCGAGAATGTCGACGACGTGGCACTTGAGGTCGAGCAATCCAAGCTCGAACACGGCAAAGAGGCCGACAGGCCCCCCGCCGATAATGACCACATCGGTGACGATTTCTTCCTCAGTCATTCCTTGTCCCCGAGGGTTTGCACGTCGCCCTCGTTTCTCCTGTGCGATTCCCGCGCGAGCGGCGGCCGTCTCTTACATCGATCACCGCAAACAGAGATTCCCGCCTGCGCGGGAATAACCGCAGGGTGGAATGGGATCTTTTATGCGTTCTCCACCGCGCGGCGGAGGAACGGGCGGGTGCCGACCGGCACCTCTGCGGCCCCGATCGGCTGATAGAAGATGTCGACGCTCGCCAGCGAACCGGTCTCCAGCGCCTTGCGCGTCGGTCCGTTCGTCACGACGAACGCGTTGATGCCGCAGCGGCGCATGAGCGGTATCTGGTCGGCGAGGACGTCTCCCATGGCGCGGATCTCACCCCTGTAGCCGTAGCGCTCCGTCAGGAGCCGCGCCGTCGTATAGCCGCGGCCGTCGGTGAAGGCGGGGAAGCTGATCGCGATCGAGGCGAACCGGCCGAGATCGGCTGCCGCGTCCTCGATGCGGTCGCCCGGGGAGACGAGCAGCCCAACGGGGTGCGGATTGCCGAGCACTGCATCCCGGTTCTCAAGGAAGACCGGCAGCGGAATGTGCGTATAGCGTACGGCCGTGGGGTCGTCGCCCTCGCTCCAGGCCCGGAACGGGTCGGCGGTAAAGGCGCCGTTCTTGTGAAGCGTCAGTTCCTGGGCCACGGCCGGTTTCGCGATCGCTCCGTTGAAATCGAAATGGATGCCGCATTCCTTCTTGTTGAGACCGCGCCAGCGGCCAGCCCGCGGGTCCTCGCCTTCCGCAACGACCGTAGTGCACGGCGCGCAGCCGATGGACTTGTACCCCTTCGCGTAGAGCGGGTGCTCCGGCAATCCGTGGCGGGCCTTGTACTCCGTAACGTCGGCGTCCGAAAAGTAGGCGATCGGATTGACCTTGATGCGATCGTCCGAAGTCAGCTCGAAGTGCGGCAGCACGCCTCGCTCGATCGTCTGGAAACGCTTTCGCCCCGTGACCCAGCCGCCGAACCTCTCCACGACCGCATCGAGCGGCTCGGTCTTTCTGATATGGCAGCAGGAATCCGGATCGGTCTCCCACAGACTGCCCCTCGGATCGAAACGGGCGACGTCGGCCGGAGCGGGCTTCAGCGCGAGCACGTTGGTCAGCCCGAGATGCGCCTTCAGCGTCTCGACGTACTGGAGCGTTTCGCGGAAGTGCTTGCCAGTCTCGAGAAAATAGACGGGCAGCGTCGGATCGACCTCGGCAACCATGTGCAGCAGCACCGAGGAGTCGGCGCCGAACGAGGAGACGATCGCCAGATCGCCCGAAAGGAGTTCGGTCGCGGCATGGCGAAGGACGCCCAGCGCATCCATCTCGTCGAACATGCCATTGAGGCCGACGACCGCGAGCTCGCGCTGCGGGTCGGGCGCATGCTGGCGCGCGGCGATCTCAAGCGCTGCCATAAAGGGCATCCTTGAAGGGGGCCGTACCGAGCCGGCGGAAGGCGTCGATAAAGCGTTCCTCGGGGGCATTGCGATGCTCGAGGTAGAAGTCGACGAGCCGTTCGATGGCGCCCGGCACCTCTTCGGCGACAAAGCCCGGGCCGAGGATGTCGCCGATCGCGGCGTCCTGCGTCCCATCACCGCCGACCGTGATCTGGTATAGCTCGGTCCCCTTCTTCTCCACCCCCAGAATGCCGATGTGCCCGACGTGATGATGGCCGCAGGCATTGATGCAGCCTGAAATCTTGATCTTCAGCTCGCCGATTTCCTTTTGCCGCTCCGGCGAGGCGAAGCGGTTGCTGATCGCCTGGGAAATCGGAATCGAGCGGGCGTTTGCCAGTGAGCAGAAGTCGAGGCCGGGGCAGCAGATGATGTCGGTGATCTGCCCGGCGTTGCCTTCGGCCAGCCCGGCGGCAACCAGAACGTCGTAGATCGTCCGCAGGTCGGTGATCTTCACGTGCGGCAGGACGAGGTTCTGCTCATGCGTCACCCGCAGCTCGTCGAACGAGTACGTCTCGGCGAGATTGGCGATGGCCTCCATCTGTTCCGCGGTTGCGTCGCCGGGCGCGCCGCCGATGGGCTTCAGCGAAATCGTCACCGAGACGTAGCCCGGCTGGCGATGCGCATTGAGGTTGCGCTCCAGCCAGCGGCCATAAGCAGCGTCCGCGGCCTTTTCGCGCGCGACGTCGAGCGTTTGCACGTTGACGAGTTCGAATGAGGGCGGCGCGAAATAGGCCGAAATCCGGTCCAGCTCCTCCTGGGGCAGCGTCAGCACGCCCCCTTTCAGGGCGTCATACTCGGCCTCGACCTCTTCTCTGATCTTCTCGATCCCCGTCTCGTGGACGAGAATCTTGATGCGCGCCTTGAACTTGTTGTCGCGTCGGCCGTAGCGGTTGTAGACGCGCACGATGCTTTCGAGATAGGCGAGCAGGTTCTCGTGCTCGACGTAGTCGCGGCAGAGCTTGGCGATCATGGGCGTGCGGCCAAGGCCGCCGCCTACCCAGACTTCCCAACCGATCCGGCCTTCCGCATTCATCTGCGCGCGAAGGCCGATGTCGTGGAACTTGACCGCGGCGCGATCGGTCGGCGCGCCGGTCAGCGCGATCTTGAACTTGCGCGGCAGATACGAGAACTCGGGGTGGAGGCTCGACCATTGCCGGATGATTTCGGCGATGGGACGCGGATCGATGATCTCGTCCGCGGCAGCACCGGCGAACTGGTCCGTCGTCACGTTGCGGATGCAGTTGCCCGAAGTCTGGATGGAATGCATCTCGACTTCGTTGAGATGCTCGATCATGTCGGGGATGTCGCTGAGCCGCGGCCAGTTGAACTGTATGTTGGTCCGCGTCGTGAAGTGGCCGTAGCCGCGGTCGTAGGTGCGGGCGAGGTAGGCCAGCTTGCGCAGCTGCCTCGAGCGGAGGGTTCCGTAGGGAATGGCTATCCGGAACATGTAGGCATGAAGCTGCAGATAGACGCCGTTCATCAGGCGAAGCGGCCGGAACTGGTCTTCCGTCAGTTCGCCGCGGACGCGGCGCTCCACCTGGTCGCGGAACTGGCCGGTGCGCGCTTTGACAAACGCGGCGTCGAACTCGTCATATCGATACATGGTCGCCCTCGCCGAGGTGCTGGCGATCGAAACGCGGCGCGGTCGGTCCCTCGGCCCTGATACGCTCGCGGATGCGGTCGGGATGAATCTGTCCGTCGATGATGGCCACCGTCTCTGTTTCGAGGCTGTTGATGCGCATGGTCGCCTTCGTCGCGACGATCGCAGCTTCCTTTTCCGCGGCCTCCTCCCCAGCGAACACGCGGGCCTGCTGCAGATCCTCGACCCAGTTGCCGTTGCGATCGAGGTAGACCGTCGCTCCACTCAGGAGCTCGTTGCCGGTCAGGATCTCGCCAGCCACGCCCGCCATCACGCCACCTTGAAGGCCGAGGTGGCGAGCGCGATCGCATCCTGCCAGTCGCCCGCTGCGACCGCCTCGCCTGCGAAGATGATGGCCGGCCCTTCGCCGAACTCGATCTCCCCCGCGAGCAGCCCGCCGAGCGTGCCGCGGTAAGTCCTGCGCCCGGCGCGGCCGGCGTTGATCACGATGCCGATCGGCAGGTTCGGGCTCGCGCCCTGCCGGATCAGCCTGCCGGCCGTCGATGCGGCGATGGCCTTGCCCATGTAGAGCGCGAGCGTCAGGCCCGAGCCGACGAGCGCCGCCCAGTGCCGCAACTCTTCATTGCTGGCGCCATGGGCCGTGGCGAAGACCACGCCGGTCGACACCTTCCGGAGCGTCACGGGCGTCGCCGTATCGGCGGCCGCCGCAAGCGCCGCGCTCACGCCCGGAACGATCCTGTACGCGATGCCGGCCTTGCGGAGCGCTTCGAGCTCTTCGCCGGCCCGGCCGAGAATCATCGGGTCGCCGCCCTTGAGCCGCGCCACGCGCTTACCCTCGCGCGCCAGCCGCACGATAAGCGCATTGATCTGGGCCTGCGTGAACGAATGGTGTCCCTTGCGCTTGCCGACCGAAATGCGCTCGGCATCGCGGCGCCCCATGTCAACGACGGCGTCGGGCACGAGCTGGTCGTGGACGATGACGTCGGCTTCCTGCAGCAGGC
>CAYRNE010000135.1:0-7287 GCA_964425245.1 uncultured Devosia sp. | reverse complement strand
GCCGCGATCAGCTTGAGTGAACTTTGGACCGCCCGCGACCCCCGGGCATATCTGAGTGCTTGCATCGCCATCTCCAACTCGCGATGCGCGCCGCACGTCATCGCGTACCCGGCCCTCGACGATTGACGCAAACCACGGACTTTGGTCGCCTACAACGGTGTGGAACGCGCGACGGTTTACTTCCGCGGTACAATTGCGTACCGCGGAACGCGTTGAATCCACTATGAGAACTGCTGCCGCCCCGAACCGATAGTACGGCTATCCCATGAGCATGAGACGGATGGCGTAGGCAACGATGGCGATCGTCACGAGGCCCGCGAGCCATAGTCCGGCGAACCAAAGGAGTCGGGTCGCCAGCCTGGGCATCGCCATCAGTGATAGCCCTCGCCGGGGTCGACCTTGCCGCGGAACACCCAGTAGGCATAGCCGGTGTAGGCGAGGATGATCGGCACGAGGAACCCGGCACCCACGAGCAGGAAGGCGAGCGACGCCTTCGGCGCGGCCGCCTCCGCAATCGTGAGCGAGCCCGGAACGATGTACGGATAGAAGCTGATGCCGATACCGAAGAAGCAGAGCGCAAACAGCCCCAGCGCCGAAAGGAAGGGCAGGACGTGCCGGTCGGTCGCGAGGCCGCGCCAGAGCAGGAACGCGCAGGTCAGGACGAGCGCCGGCACGAAAACCGAGAACGCTGCGGTCGGCCAGCCGAACCACCGCTCGAAGTAGATCGGATCGAGGAGCGGCGTCCAAAGGCTGACGGATCCAATGCAGGCGAGCGTCGCCATGCCTGCGGGCAAGGCAAGCCGTTTCGCCGCCTCGCGCAGGTCGCCGGTCGTCTTCATGGTCAGCCAGGTGGTGCCGAGCAGCGTATAGCCAATGACCAGTGATATGCCCGTGAGGAGGCTGAACGGGGTCAGCCAGTCCCACCAGCCTCCGGCATAGGCGCGATTTTCGATCTCGATGCCCTGCACGAGTGCGCCGAGCGCGATGCCCTGCATCAGGGCCGCGGTCATCGAGCCGAGCGCAAAGCCCCAGTCCCAGACCGGCTTCCAGCGCTTCGTCCGGAAACGGAACTCGAACGCCACGCCGCGGAAGACGAGGCCGAGCAACATCAGGATGATCGGCATGTAGAGCGCCGGCAGCACTGTTGCATAGGCGAGGGGGAAGACGGCCATGAGCCCGCCGCCGCCCAGGACGAGCCACGTCTCGTTGCCGTCCCAGACCGGCGCGATCGAATTGGTCATCAGGTCGCGGTGGTGCGGGTCCGGGAACAGCGGGAACAGAATGCCGACCCCGAGGTCGAACCCGTCGAGGACCACGTAGGCGAACACCGCGAAGGCGATGAGCCCTGCCCAGATGGTGGGGAGGTCAACGGGCATCGCCGGTCTCCTCGGCTGCCTCGATCTGCATCGCGGGCGTGATCCCCGCGGAGCGCGTGGGCCCTTCCTGCAGCTCGTCGTCGCCGGTCTCGGGAGCCTTGGCCATCAGGCGGAGCAGGTAGAAGATTCCGGCGCCGAACACGACGAAGTAGACGGCAATGAAGACCAGCAGCGACGTGCCGACGGCCGGCGCATCGACGGGCGAGAGGCTCTCTGACGTCCGGAGCAGCCCGTAGACCGTATAGGGCTGGCGGCCGACTTCGGTCGTGATCCACCCGGCGAGAATGGCGATGAAGCCCGCGGGTCCCATCGCGACCGCGGCGCGGTGCAGCCAGCGGTCCTCGAACAGCCGGCCGCGGAACCGCTGAACCAGCGACCAGAGCCCGACCGCCAGCATCAGGATGCCGATGCCGACCATGATGCGGAACGAGAAGAACGGCAGCAGGGCCGGTGGACGATTCTCCCTGGGCCATTCCTTGAGTCCGAGAATTTCGGCATCCAGCGAGTGGCCGAGGATCAACGAGCCGAGCAGCGGCACCTCGATGGGGAAGTGGATGACCTCGGCCTCGTCGTCGGGGATGCCGAAGAGGACGAGCGGCGCGCCGACATGCGTTTCGTAGTGTCCCTCGATGGCCGCGATCTTGGCCGGCTGGTGCTCGAGCGTGTTGAGGCCGTGCAGGTCGCCCGCGGTGATCTGGACCGGCGTTACCAGCGCCGCCATCCACATCGCCATCGAGAACATGATGCGGGCGGGACGGCTGGTCCGGTCGCGCAGCAGGTGGAAGGCCCCGACGGCGCCGACGACAAAGGCCGTTGTCAGGTATGCCGCGAGCACCATGTGCACGAGCCGGTAGGGGAAGCTCGGGTTGAAGACGACCGCGAACCAGTCCTCGGGGACGAACTGCCCGGCTTCGTTCACGGAAAAGCCGGCCGGCGTCTGCATCCACGAATTGACCGCGAGTATCCAGGTCGCCGAGATCAGCGTTCCGGCGGCGACCATTGCCGTCGCAAAGAAATGGAGGCCCGGCCCGACGCGCTTCAGGCCGAAGAGCATGATGCCGAGGAAGCCCGCCTCCAGGAAGAAGGCCGTCAGCACCTCGTAGCCCATCAAGGGGCCGACGACCGGCCCGGCCTTGTCGGAGAACGTCGCCCAGTTCGTTCCGAACTGGTAGCTCATCACGATGCCGGAAACGACGCCCATGCCGAAGGTAACGGCAAACGGGGTCTTCCAGTAGTCGAAGAGCCGCATATAGGCGGCGTCGCGCTTCCACAGCCACAACGCCTCGAGCACCATGAGGTAGCTCGCGAGCCCGATCGAAAACGCGGGAAAGACGATGTGAAAGGAGATGGTGAAAGCGAACTGGAGCCGGGCAAGCAGTTCGGCGCTCAAGCCAAGGAACATCGGCATGACCTCCGTTCACGCGAGTCAGAAATAGCGCCCCGGGCGCGCGATTTCGACCCACGGGAGGCGTGGCGCGAGGTCGCGGGGGGGCCGAGCGCCCAGCCGCTTGCGCCCTGGCACGTCGTCAGCGATGTGGAGGGAATGGCTCCGCGAGTAGGACTCGAACCTACGACCCAGCGGTTAACAGCCGCTTGCTCTACCAACTGAGCTATCGCGGAACACGGAGGCCTCGAAAGGCAGCGCCCGTGTAGCGGGTTTGCCCGTTCTTGCCAAGCCCTGGATTTGCCCGGCGATCCGCCGTTCGCGAAGTGGTGCCTAGCTGCGGGCGGCACGCCCCTCAAGAGCTGCGAGATCGGCCGGGGTGTTGACGTTGGCGAAGGGGTCGCCGCTGCCGTCGTCCGGCCATTCGAGCATCCGCGCACGAAGTTCCGCCGCAAGCCGGCTCAGGCTCTTGGGCGCGGTTCCGGCGCGCATCCGCCGCGGCAGGTCGGCGATCGCGGCGCAGCGCCACAGCGCGTTGGTGGGGTAGGGCTGGCCGGCAAAGGCCGCAACCACGGCATTGTCGCCCGGGGCGAGCGCATCGCGCATCCGCGCCGCGAAGTCGGCGGGCATGAACGGCGTATCGACGGCGCCGGTGAGCAGCAGGTCGGGCGGCTCGGCCGCACTCAGGCACCACTCGATGGCGCCGGCCAGCCCGGCGAGCGGGCCGCCTGCCGGCGGATCGAGGTCCGGCACCGCGATCTGACCCGGCAGCAGGCCGAGAAGCGCCGGCTCGATTGCCCCGTGTGCGACCAATATCCCGGAAGCGATCGGTCCCAGCGCCATGCTGACGCGCTCCAGCAGGCGCACGCCGCCAACCGCGACATTTGCCTTGATGACGCCGCCCATCCGCGTGCCGCGTCCGCCTGCATAGATCAGGGCCGCGAGACGGTTCATGGTGCCTGTCCCGGAATGGAGGCCACGGCCGGAATCGAACCGGCATACACGGATTTGCAATCCGCTGCGTAACCACTCCGCCACGTGGCCTCACGAGGTAGGGTTCTTATGGAAGATCAAAGTGCTGCGCAAGGTCGCGGAGCCGCCGCTCCTTGCGATTGCGGAACCCCCGCTCGCCGGCCCGGCGGCCTTGAATGCGGGGGTTCACAAAGCTATGACGCTCGGCGCCCGCTTCGATCAACAGGTGCCCCATGGTGGACTTCGAACGCGCCCGCAAGGCGATGGTCGACAACCAGCTCAGGACGAGTGCGATCACTGATCGCCGGCTGCTCGGCGCCATGGGCAGCGTGCCGCGCGAGCGGTTCGTGCCGGAAGAGCGAAAGAGCCTCGCCTACATCGACGAACCCCATCTCTATCCAGGGCCGCTACACCGCGCGCTCCCGGCGCCCGCACCCTTCGCCCGGCTTGTCCAGCTGGCGCAGATTCGTCAGGACGACGCCGTGCTCGACGTCGGCTGCGCGGCCGGTTACTCGAGCGCCGTCATCGCCAAGCTCGCCGCGCGCGTCGTCGCCATCGAAGCGGAGCCGGCCCTCGCGGATGCCGCCCGGGCCAATCTGGCCGAGCTCGGAGTGTCGAACGTCGAGATCGTCGGCGCCCCGCTCACGGGCGGCGCCCCAAAGCTCGGGCCTTACGACGTGATCATCCTCGAAGGCGCCGTTGCCGAGGTTCCCGATGCGCTGCTGCGGCAGCTCAAGCAGGGCGGGCGGCTCGTCGCCTATCTCAGGCGGCGCGGCATTTCCGTTGCCAACGTCTTTGTCCGCAGCGGCGACGATTTCCGGCCGCAGCCCGAGTTCGATGCCGCCTTTCCGCTGCTCTTGAGACAGGAAGAACCGGAAGCCTTCGTCTTCTGAAGGTGCCGAACTGACCCGCACCGTCGCGGTGTTGCCACCCCACCACGCGGCCGGGCAAAACCGCCGCCTTGCGTTCGGGGCCCTTGCGCAACGGTGTTGTGCAACCCATGTCGCGAACGCTACTGTCGGGGGTCGGAGGGCGTACCCATGTTGTTGAGGAAAGTGCTGCGCGCTGGGGCGCTTGCGTTCGCGTTCACGGCTGCGATCAGCACGGCGCAGGCGATGTCGCTGCGCGATGCGCTCGAGTTTGGCTACACCAATAATCCGACCATCATGTCGGCGCTGCTGAGCGTCAAGGCCTCGGCCGAGGACATCGCTCTTCGCAAGGCCGGCAAGCTCCCGCAGATCAGCGCCAATGCCAGCGTGGGCGGCAACTGGGCCGCGACGCAGGGGACGTTCACTACCGGCCACAGCTATCGCCTGTCGCTCAGCTACCAGCAGACGCTGTTCGACAGCTTCAAGACCGAATCCCAGATCGAGCAGGCGCGCGCCTTCACCGAGCTGAGCAAGTATGCGCTGCGCAACGCTGAGCAGAACGTGCTGCTGGCAATCGCAACCGCCTACATGAACGTGGTGCGGGACACGCGTCTCGTCAGCCTGCGCAACGACAACGTCGCCTTCTTCCAGGCACAGGTCGACTCGTCGGAAAGCCGCCTGCGGCTCGGTGAGGGAACGCAGATCGAGGTGAGCCAGTCGAGAGCGAGGCTGGCGCAGGCCGTTGCATCCTATCGGGCTGCCATCGCGAGCCTCCAGACCAGCCAGGCGAGCTTCGAACGCTGGGTCGGCCGGAAGCCGCAGAATCTCACCAGCGATTTCAACTTCAATGGCGCGCTGCCGAAGTCGCTCGAGGCGGCGCTCGCATCGGCGGAGTCCATGCATCCGGCGATCCTGACCGCCCGCGCCGCGATCCGGGCGGCGCAGGCCGGATCCGACGCGGCAAAGGCCGCGTTCGGCCCCACGCTGAACCTCATCGGCTCCCTTTGCGGTATCGGGTGCTTCAACAATCCGGACCAGGGCGGCATGACGGGATCGGTGAGCCTTTCGCTGACCGTCCCCATCTATGCCGGCGGCTCGATGGGTGCCTCCGTGCGCAAGGCCAATCTCGAGCAGATCAAGAGCGAGGTCGATGCGCTCGCGACCCGCGACGAGGTCAAGGAATCGGCGATTTCCGCGTGGGCCAGCCTGCAGAACGCGACCGCCCAGATCGAGTCGGCGGAATCGGCGGTGGCATCGGGCGAACTCGTCGTCCAGGGGACGATCCAGGAGCGGGACGTCGGCCAGGTTACGACGCTGGAGGTTCTCAACGCCCAGGCCGAACTGACCACGGCGCGTGAGGGCCTCATCTCCGCCTCCGCCAGCCGGGTGATTGCGGCCTTCGCGCTCCTTGCCGCCTCGGGCAAGCTGACTCCAGAGCACCTCGGGCTCCGCGTCGAGGTGCATTCCGCCGACGGCTACATCGCCACGGTCGAGGACGTCTGGCAGGAACTGCGCGCCATCGATCAGTAGACTTGCGGACCAATTGCCTGGGGAAGACCGCCCGGCGATTCCTCCGGCGATTCACAATGGTGCGCCGTCTGACTACAGTGACGGGTGACGAATCAGGCGCAACCGCTTCGAATTCGCCGTGGCACCGGAACGACTGACGATGAATAAGCCCGCGCCCAAAGAGCCTTCGATGGACGAGATCCTCTCATCCATCCGGCAGATCATTGCCGACGACGACGCGGCGACGGCGCCCCGCCGGCCACTGGCACCAACTGCTTCCCCGGCGACCCCGCCGATGTCGCGTGACGCGGCACCGGCCGGTGCGACCCCGGCGCCGGCAGAGAGCGAGGCCGAGCCGCTCGCCCTCACGCCGGAACAGATGCTCAGGGACGAGCCGAAAGCCCCGGCGCCCCTCAGCTTCAGCGACATCCTCGGCAAGGACTCGGGAACGCCGGACGAGGACGAGGGCGATCCCGGACCCCAACTCGTCGACCCCGAGGACATCACCTTCGACGCGGAAGACGGCGATCGTAGCGCCCAGGCCTTCTCGGTCCCGGTGCATGAGCCTGAACCGCTCCCGCCGCCGAAGCCTGCAGCGGCTCCTTCTCCGCCCCCGCCGCGGCCGAGCGTTGCCCGGACGGCGCCCATGCCCGATCCCACGCTTTCAGCCGAAATGGCCGAGCGGCTGCTGGAGCCCACGACCGATGCCGCAGTGAAGCACACCTTCTCCAAACTCAGCGGGCTTTCGATGACCGGCTCGGGCCAGACGATCGAAGCACTATTGCGCGACATGCTGAGGCCGATGCTCAAGGAATGGCTGGACGAGAACCTGCCGGCCATCGTCGAGCGCATGGTCGAAAAGGAAATCTCGCGCATTTCCCGCGGAGTCTAGCGGCCAGGCGCCAGCGGCGCTGTTGACTTCGCCATCGCCGCTTGGCTTAAGACCTAGCGACAATTCCTGGCCCGCCCGGCTAAGCGTCGCGGCGGGTCCGTGCCGCTGGACTGAGCATGCTCGAAAAGACCTACGAACCCGGGGCGGTCGAAGGCCGCATCTACCAGCGCTGGCTCGATGCCAACGCCTTTGCGGCGGGCGCCGGTGCGATACCGGGCGCGAAACCCTACACGATCGTCATTCCGCCGCCCAACGTCACGGGCTCGCTCCACATGGGGCACGCGC
>CAYRNE010000134.1:0-7301 GCA_964425245.1 uncultured Devosia sp. | reverse complement strand
CCATGATGTGGCCGTGCGACACGAACTGGCGGGCGGAGAACACGGTCGGCACGAACTTGGCGCGATAGACGACGGCGTCGAGCCGGCTTTCCAGCAGACCGATCAGCGTCTCGCCGGTGTCGCCCTTGGCGCGCGCCGCCTCGGAATATAGCCGCCGGAAGGCCTTCTCGTTGATCGAGCCGTAATAGCCCTTCAGCTTTTGCTTGGCGCGCAGCTGCAGGGCGTAGTCGGAAGCCTTGCCTTTGCGGCGCTGGCCGTGCTGGCCCGGGCCATAGGCGCGGGCGTTGAGCGGGGACTTCGGACGTCCCCAGAGATTTTCGCCCAAGCGGCGATCGATCTTATGCTTGGTAGAATGGCGCTTCGACATCGCGTGTCCTTGTTGGTCGAATGAAGGAACCGCGCCCTCCTCTGCCCCCTTCGGGGCCGACAGATCATCGATTTTGGATGATCCCGGGTGCGCCTAAAGGCCCCAGGGGCGCAATAGGTGCGGCGGAAATAGAGGCCGTGGCCGGCAAAGTCAAGCGAGGCTAGCCCTCGACCATCCGCCGGTCGATGCGCCCCTGGCGCCTCAACCCGGGGAACGTCCGGCTCCAGATGGCCGCGACCGCCATCGTCGCCGCGCCGCCGAAGACGACTGCCGCCTGCGCGCCGATCACCGCCGCCATCATGCCGGCCCGGAACTCGCCCAGCTCGTTCGACGCCCCGATGAACACCGAATTCACGGCGTTCACCCGGCCGCGCACGCTGTCCGGCGTCCAGAGCTGCATGATGGTCTCGCGGATCGAAACCGAAACCATGTCGCAGGCGCCGATAAGGGCGAGCAGCGGAATGGAGAGCCACGCGCTCGTCGAAAGCCCGAAGAGCATGGTGAAGAAGCCGAAGCCGGCAACGAAGATGAAGAGGATGACCCCCGCCCGGTCGCGGATGGGGAACCGGGCCAGCCAGAGCGCCGTCACGATGGCCCCGATCCCCGGCGCGGCGCGGAGCAGGCCCAGCCCCTCCGGTCCGACTTCGAGGATATCCTTGGCGAAGATCGGCATCAGCGCCACCGCGCCGCCGAGCAACACCGCAAAGAGATCGAGCGAGATGGCTCCCAGCACGACCTTTTCGTGGAGGATGTAGCGAAAACCCGCAAGAAGCGTATCGAGGCTGGTCTGCTGCTCCGAGGCCTTCTGCGCCGGCTGCCTGACGAAGGCAATGCTCACGACGGCCAGGACTGCCAGCGCCGCGGCGGTTCCGTAGGCGATCGTCGGACCGAGCCCATAGAGGAGGCCGCCCGCAACGGGGCCCAGGATCGAGGCGAGCTGCCAGGCGGTGACGTTCATCGAGATGGCGTTCGACAGCGCCTGCGGGGGAACGATGTTCGGCGCGAGGGAGGACGACGAGGGACCGACGAAGGCGCGCGCCGTCCCGAGGACGACCAGCACGGCAAAGATCGGCCAGACCTCGTGAGCGCGGGCGCCGGCGAGCAGGAATAGCGCTCCCGCGCAGGCCGTCTCGACCGCGAAAGCGATCTGGATGATGCGGCGGCGCGGAAACCTGTCGGCGGCAAGGCCGGTAACCAGCACCAGCAGCAGGGCCGGCAGGAACTGCGCGAGACCCACGAGGCCGAGGAGATAGGCCTCGCCCGTCAGGTCGTAGATTTGCCAGCCGACGGAAACCGACATGATCTGCGCGGCGAAGCTTCCGCAGAGCGTCGTCAGCCAGAAGAACCGGAAGCTGGGATAGGTGAACGCCAGCGCCGAAGGCTCTGGCGCCTCGGAGGCGGGCGTCATGGCCGGCGGGCAATGCCATGCGCCGGCCGGTCCGTCAAAGTCATTTTTGGTCCCTGGAGGAGACCTGGTCCTCGTCCGCGCGCCTGCGGTTCGGCCGCTGGCGCTCGTGCATCCGGTCGATCGATGAAATGACGCCCCGCAAGGTGCGGATTTCCTGCGCCGTCAGCCGCGCACGGGTGAAGATCGCGCGGAGGTTGACGACCATGGTCGGCCGCTTGTCCTCGGTCTTGAAAAAGCCCGTCCGGTCGAGCGTTTCCTCGAGCTGGCCGAAGAAGCCGAGGAGCTCCTCCCGGGGGGCGACCTCGTCGAGGCCACCGCTGAACGGCAGGGCCTCCCCCTGCCCCGACTGGCGGCGCCATTCGTAGGACATGAGCAGCACCGCCTGCGCGATGTTGAGCGATGCGAAGGCCGCCTCGACCGGCAGCGTCACGATCGCGTCGGAAAGCGTCACTTCCTCGTTGTACAGCCCCCAGCGCTCGCGTCCGAAGAGCAGCCCCGCGCCGCCACCGCCACCGACATGAGCCGCCATTCGCCGCGCCGACTCCTCCGGCCCCAGTACTTCCTTTTGCATATCGCGCCGGCGGGCCGTGGTCGCGTGGACCATGGAGAGGTCGGCGATCGCGGCTTCTACCGTCTCGAAGACCCGCGTGCGCTCGATGACGTGATCTGCCCGGGACGCGGCGGCGACGGCCCGCTCGTTCGGCCAGCCGTCGCGCGGATTGACGAGCCTCAGGTCCCAAAGGCCGAAGTTGGCCATGGCCCTGGCCGTCGTGCCGATGTTTTCGCCCAGTTGCGGCTCGCACAGGATGATTGCCGGTCCCGGGCGGAATTCGAGCTCGCGTGACTTGTCGGTGCCGGCCATGATCTCTCCGTCGCTGGCCGCAAATACGGCTTCGCGCGTAGCGAGATCAAGGGCGGGCGGTCACGCCGCGAGGTGTCGCGAGAGTTCCTTTACCTTGGACGCGCGCTGCCACTCGCGATCGAGAATCGCGAAATGCAGCTCCTCGTCCCAATCGCCCTGAAACACCGCGTGTTCGCGGTAATGGGCCTCGAGGCGCATGCCGAGACGGCGCAGAAGGCGGGCGGGCTGCTGGTTATCCGCCGCACAGCGGGCGAAGATGCGGTGGAAGTGGAATGTGTCGAAACCGAGATCGAGCGCGGCCCGCACCGCCTCGACCGCATAGCCCTGGTTGCGGTGTCGCGGGCTGATGACGAACTTGAGCTCGGCCTGGGCGGCAGTCGCATCGGTCCAGCGTAGCGAAACCTGCCCGACCAGGGCATCGTCCGAACGCCGCACGACCGCGAGCGTGATGGCGTCGCCCGATCGCGTCAGCCGGCGCTGCACGCACATTGCGGCAAGGGCGGCGCGGCACTCGCTGCTGTCCCGCACACGCCAATCGAGATAGCGCTGCACGTCCGGCCGGCTGAAATACGCGAGGATGCCGTCAAGGTCGGTGGGCTCGAAACCCCGAAGCAGAAGCCGCGCCGTCCTGATTGGCAATTCGGGAGAAGCCATCGCCGCCGTGTCCTCCGCTTCCACTGGTGGCAGGTATGCCCAGAACGTGGCCCGATGATGTCGGGTTGCAGAACGGACGCGGTGAAACGTTGCGGCGTTGTGAAATATCTTGCCTCGACTGAACCGCCGATCAGCGGGCGAAGCGAAGCCGCCATTCGTCCGCGAGGATCGCGTGGACGAGTTCGTCGTCCCATTCGCCTTTGACCAGCCGGTGTTCGCGGAAATGCGCTTCCTGACGCATGCCGAGCCGTTCCATCACGCGGCGCGAGGCGTGGTTCAGTGCGTGGCAGCAGGCGTAGATGCGGTGAGCGCCACCCTCGTCGAAGCCGAGCTGGAGCATCCTCGCGCCCGCCTCGGTGGCGTATCCCCTGCCGTGATGGTCCGGGTGGAAGGTGTAACCGAGCTCGGCCTGGCGCGCCCCGGCATCGCGGAGGATCAGCACCACCTCGCCGATCATGGCGGACGTGCCCCGGTGCTCCACCGCGAGGAAGATCTTGTCGCCGTCCTCCTTCCAGTCTGTCTGGCTGACACGGATCTGGACGGCATCTGCGCAAGCCTCGCGACTCAGCGGCGGGTCGAACATGAAACGGGTCACGTCCTCGCGCGAGCGATAGGCAAATACCGCATCGACGTCGCCACGCACGAACGGCCTCAGCAGCAGGCGTTCCGTCTCGAGCGGATATTGCGGCATAAGCTCCATGGCGCCGCCTTAAGGCGCTGCCACGGCCGGATCAAGCCGCCTCGCCCGGCCTTGCCCCGCTTCCGGCACCGTGACAGCCTCCTCGGCATGGGGACCCAGCCTCGTCCGAAGGTAGACCTGTCCGCCCGCTGCGCCTGCGGCGCGGTCGAGGTCCGGGTGCGGGGAGAACCCCGCTCCATGCTGCTCTGCTCCTGCGAAGACTGCCAGAAGGCAAGCGGCACCGGACACTCGGCGATTGCTATCTTCGCCGCGAGGGATGTGGCCATTGCCGGCGAGACACGGACGTTTGAGCGTGCTGCCGCATCCGGCGCGACGCTCGCGAGATCGTTCTGTCCCATTTGCGGCACACCGCTCGCGGGCCGATCGAGCCGCTGGCCGGATGCCCTGCTGCTGCCGGTCGGCCTTTTCGGCGCGGAAAGCGGCTGGTTCCGGCCCTCCCAGCTTATCTTCGCGCGCAGTCACCGCGACTGGGATACGCTCGCCGCCGACCTGCCGCGATACGAAACCTATCGGCAGATGCGTGAGGAGCACTGAATGTCTGCCGCATCCGAGGAGCTGGCCGACCGCATCCGGGCGATCATCGGCCATCGGCCGGGCGTGACCGAGAAGAAGATGTTCGGCGGCTTCGGCTTCATGCTGAACGGCAACATGGTCGTCGGCGCCATGAAATCGGGCGCGCTGCTCATGCGCGTCGGCCCCGAGCGTTTCGACGAGGCCTGCCGGCGACCCGGCGCGGCGCCGATGGTCATGGGCGAGCGCCGGATGAAGGGCTTCGTCGAGGTCACGGACGAGGGCATCGAAGACGACGATGCCCTGAAGGACAGCATCGCCTACGCCTGGACCTTCGCCGAGACGCTGCCCGCCAAGTAGGCGTCAAATCGCCGAGAACACCAGCGAGGCATTCACTCCGCCGAAGCCGAACGAGTTGGAAAGCACGTTTCGGAGGGATTTCTGCCTCGCAACCTTCGGCACGAGGTCGAACTGGTCGCCCACATCCGGCTCGTCGAGGTTGAGCGTCGGCGGCACGATGCCCGTGCGGATAGCCTGGATCGAGAACAGCGCCTCGATGGCGCCGGCCGAACCCAAGAGATGCCCGGTCGCCGATTTGGTCGAGGAGACGGCGAGGTCCTTCCCGCGATTGGGGAAGGCGGCATTGATGGCGGCGATCTCGGCGGCATCCCCGACTTCGGTCGACGTTGCGTGGGCGTTGATGTAGTCGATGTCGCCCTGCGAGACGCCGGCCATCTTCATGGCCTTTTGCATGGCCGCTTGCGCGCCTGCGCCGCTCGGATCGCCGGCCGTCAGGTGATAGGCGTCCGCGGAGGTGCCGTAACCTGCGACGACCGCCAGGGGGGCGGCCCCGCGGGCCCTGGCGTGACTGAGCCGCTCGATGACGAGCACGGCGGACCCTTCGGCGAGGACGAACCCGTCGCGCCCGGCGTCGAAAGGCCGCGACGCGAGCGGCGGATTATCGTTATGGGCCGTTGAGAGCGCCCTTGCGGCGCCGAATCCGCCCACCGACAGCGGATCGATGGAACCTTCCGCCCCGCCGACCACGGCCACGTCGGCTTCGCCGCTGACGATCAGCCGCATGCCGTCGCCGATGGCCTGCGAGGAGGCGGCACACGCGGTAACGGGCGCGCCGATAGGCCCCCTGAAGCCCCAGCGGATGGAAATCCAGCCCGCGGCGAGGTTCGCAAGGAAGCTCGGCACCGTGAACGGCCCGATCCGGCGCGGCCCCTTCTCGAGGATCACGCGCGAGGTATCGTGCATGATCGGCGAGCCGCCGACACCGGTGCCGATGATCGTTGCCGTGCCTGCTCTCTCGGCGTCGGTTTTCGGCTCCCAGCCCGCCTGCTTCAGAGCCTCGCCGGCCGCCACGAGCCCGTAGCGGATGAAATGATCCATCTTCTTGAGGTCTTTGGCGTCCTCGACAGCCATCAGCGGGTCGAAGCCCTCCGGATCCGTCTCCCTGGACGGCACGAGACCGGCGATACGGGCGGAATAGGCGCTGGTGTCGAACCGCGTATTGGCAACGATGCCGCTGCGGCCGGCCGTCAGCCGCTCCCAGTTGACCCCCACGCCCACGCCCAGCGGGCTCACGACACCCATGCCCGTGACGACGATCGGATCGGATTGAGGATCCATGATTTGCCTCCAACGCGGCGGCGCGCGGCGCCGCCTTTTGATTCTACACCTGAGATAACCGCTTCAACGCACTCAGCGACAGAACGAAACCGTCGTCGCTCAGCAAGCGGCGCATTTCGTCCTGCGCCTCGCGCCAGATCGGCAACAGTTCGTCCATTAACGCAAGACCGCGACCGGTGACGCTGCAGATTCGCCCGTTTCCCTTTTGCGCCGCGCCGGATTGGACGAGCTTCATCTCCTCCAGGCGGTCGAGGTTGCGGGTGAGCGTGGTCCTGTCGAAGCCGCGCCGTTCGGCGAGCTCGCTGACGGTACTCCCTGGCCATTGCCTGATCGCCGCAAGGAGGGAGAGCTGTGTCGAGGAGATGCCGCGGCCGCGAAGATGCCGGTCATAGCGGCGCGTGATGGCGCGTGCCGCCATGCGGGAATTGGTGACCATGCACTCGGCGAAATCATCAGCCATAACCGTGCTGATACACCGTGTATTTGCACGGTGTCAATTCAGACAGACCGCGCGTCCTTAGGCTCGTTCAGCGGCGGAGTTCGGGGGCGCCTGCGGGTGGCTTTCCCTGCCGGAAATCCGCTCCGCCCGAAAAGCGGCGCCCAGCCCGCCATCGGTGAAACCGGCGCGACCATCGACGCGGCGGGAATCCCCGAGGGGCCAGAGCCGGCAGCGTCCACCGGGGTGGACGGCCGCACCATACGATGAGCGCAAGACGCGGGGACAAGTGCGTCGCCCCGTCTCCCCCGGCGTCCGCGAAAACTTGCCGCGCTCCAAGCGCCCGAAGCCCTTTCCCGCGGCCTGTTTCGTGCTATAGGCCCGCGGGAAACTTATCTGCCGAGGAGCTGTCATGCCGAAGATCAAAGTCGCCAATCCCGTCGTCGAACTCGACGGCGACGAGATGACCCGGATCATCTGGCAGCTCATCAAGGACAAGCTCATCCTCCCCTATCTCGACATTCCGCTCGAGTACTACGACCTCAGCGTCGAGAACCGGGACGCGACCGACGACAAGGTGACGGTCGACGCGGCAAACGCCATCAGGACGCACGGCGTCGGCGTCAAATGCGCGACCATCACGCCGGACGAGGCCCGGGTCGAGGAATTCGGCCTCAAGAAGATGTGGAAGTCGCCCAACGGCACGATCCGCAACATCCTCGGCGG
>CAYRNE010000133.1:6326-7327 GCA_964425245.1 uncultured Devosia sp. | reverse complement strand
CTGATCGACGTCCCCGAGATCGAGGCGACGATCGCAACGATGGCGCGCATTCCGCCCAAGACCGTGAGCAAGTCCGATTCCGAACTGCTGGCGAGCCTCGAGGACAACCTCAAGCGCGTGGTGTTCGGTCAGGATGCGGCCATCACCGCGCTCTCTTCAGCCATCAAGCTGGCGCGGGCGGGTCTGCGTGAACCCGAAAAGCCCATCGGCTCCTACCTCTTCACCGGCCCGACCGGTGTGGGCAAGACCGAGGTCGCCAAGCAGCTTGCCGACACCCTCGGCGTCGAGCTGCTGCGCTTCGATATGTCCGAATACATGGAGCGCCATACCGTCAGCCGGCTGATCGGCGCGCCTCCGGGCTATGTCGGGTTCGACCAGGGCGGCCTTCTGACCGATGGCGTCGACCAGCATCCGCATTGCGTCGTGCTGCTCGACGAGATCGAGAAGGCCCATCCCGACCTGTTCAACATCCTCTTGCAGGTGATGGACCACGGCAAGCTGACCGACCACAACGGCAAGTCCGTCGACTTCCGCAACGTCATCCTCATCATGACGTCGAACGTCGGCGCCATGGAACTGCAGAAGGCGCCGATCGGCTTTGGCCGCAAGCGCGAGGCCGGCGACGACGAGGAAGCCATCAACCGGATGTTCACGCCCGAGTTCCGTAACCGGCTCGACGCGATCATCTCGTTCGCGCCGCTGCCTCCGGCGATCGTGCGCCAGGTGGTCGAAAAGTTCGTGCTTCAGCTCGAGGGCCAGCTGGCGGAGCGCGGCGTCACGATCAACCTCACGCCGGAAGCGGCGGAGTGGCTTGCGGCGCGCGGCTACGACGAAAGGATGGGCGCCCGGCCGTTGGCCCGCGTCATCCAGGAGCACGTCAAGAAGCCGCTGGCCGATCAGGTTCTGTTCGGCGAACTGGTGAACGGCGGCACCGTGACGGTAGCCGTGGTCGGCGAAGGCGCCGAGGCCAAGCTGGAACTCGTGGCAGTGCCGCCGCGTCC
>CAYRNE010000133.1:0-6316 GCA_964425245.1 uncultured Devosia sp. | reverse complement strand
GGTGTTGTTCGGCTAACTGACGGCCGGCGGCCTGGTGACGGTGGCGGTGGTCGGGGTCGGGCCCGACGCGACGCTCGAGTTGATCGCTTCGCCGCCACGGCCGGCAAGGCCCAAGGCCATCCCGGCCCCGCGCGCAACGCGGAAGAAGACGGAAGAAAAGAGCGCCGAGGAGAAGTAGGGCGCGCCTTCGAGAAGAGCGGAAGGGCCGGGGACGATCCCGGCCCTTTTCTATTGCGCGTCGAGAGCCGCGGCTATGGCCTGAGCTTGCTGTGCAAGTTCGGTATCGTCGGCCCGGCCGCCGCTGCCGTGCCCGCGCAGCGCGACGCCCTCGTAGATCGGGATGACGTGAAAGTGCAGGTGGAACACCGATTGTCCGGCCGGCGCCTCGTTGAACTGCGCAATGCGGATGCCGTCGGGATTGAGCGCTGCCTTCACCGCGCGCGCCAGCCGCTGAACGTAGGGGATTGCCGCCGAGAGGGCGGCCGTGTCGGCATCGAGCAGGTTCCTCGACGCGGCCTTCGGGATCACCAGCAGATGTCCCTTCGATTGCGGAAAGATGTCCATGATGACGAGTACCGTCTCGTCCTCGAACACCCTGGTCGCCGGAATCTCGCCGCGGATCATCCTGGCGAAGAGGTTGCTGGAATCGTAATCGCTCACGACGCTTCCCCCATGACTTGCCGGTTCGCATAGTAATTGCCCGGATACTCGGCGATCGTCTCCTCGATCACGTCGCAGGCAAGCCCGGTGCCGTCCTCGTGCACGAGGCGCTCCCGGATGTCCGCCGCGGCGAGCTCGTAGGAACGGTCCGTTGCGAGATCGTCGAGGGCCTGGGCGAGTATCTGCGGCGTGAGCTTCCTGAGCCTCACCGGCCGCGGCCCGCATCCCAGCTCGTAGACGCGGCTCCCCCAGTAGGGCTGGTCGAAGAACTGCGGGACGATGAAGGTCGGCTTGCCGGCATAGAGCCCGGTATGCGTCGTGCCGGCGCCGCCATGATGCACGACGGCCTTCATCAGCTCGAATAGCTTGACGTGTGGCGCATGATCGATGACGTGGACGGTTGAGGGCAGATCCTCGGCTTTGATGCCGCCCCAGCCTTTACCGATCACTACCCGGCCGCCCCACATGTCGAGCGCCTTGACAACGATCTCGGTGTTTCGCGCCGCACCCCACGGCATCGAGCCGAAACCGACGTAGATTGGCTTGTCGCCGGCCTCCAGGAACTTCTCGAAGGCCCGGTCGGGCTTCCAGCCGGTCTGGTCCTCGAGCCGCCAGAACCCGGTGACGATCGTCGTTTCCGGCCAGTCTCCGGGGCGGGGCGAGAGCGTCGGCGAATAGGCGTGGAGTGCCGGGATGTTTTCGCCGAACGCGTTTCGCGCAAACCCGTGGCGCCGGCCGCTGCGCAGGCCGAGCAGCTTGGCGCGCATGCGGTCGCGGGGAAAGTCGAAGTAGCTCTGTTGGGCGGCCTGGATGACGTAGCTGAGCCGGTTGACGATCGGGTCGAGGCTCAGGCGATTGAACAGCGGCTCGACCGTGGGGCCGTCGTAGACGAAATAGGGGAACTCACCGGTAACGTTCAGCGGCTGGAAAGCCGCGAGCAGCGCCGGAATATCGAGGGCCTCTGCGATATCGATGGCAAACGTCGTATCCCACTGGAAGACGAGGGCGTCCGCGCCCTGCGCGGCGATCCAGAGCTCGCGGCAAGCATTTCGCAGGATACGCTGTCCGTCTCGCAGGAGCTTCGGAGCGTAGAGCAGCAGGTTCTTCGACATGGCCTTGTCGAATTGCGCCTGCTGGATGAAACCCTGGACGTCCGCCCCGAGGTCGTGAAAGGCAACGCCGTGCTCCAGCACGAAGGACCGAAAGTCGCTGCTCGTCGCCAGGACGGCGGTATGGCCACGCTTCTGAAGCGCCACCGCCAGCGCGACGAAGGGCTGCACGTCGCCCCTGGTGCCAATCGTTGCAATGACGACTCGCCTACCCATTCAAGTCCTGTTCATGATCGGGCACGTCAACGTATGGCCGAACAAGCTGCCAAGCCGTTGGCAACGCAGCTCTAGCTGGAATGTGGTACCGGGCTCACGGACCGCTGGTTGCTCAGGACGTACCTGAACCAGTTGATAAAAGCCAGACCGCTCCAGGTGACCGGTATGTAGACGAAGCCCCTGCGGATAAGCGCCAGCGCGACTGCAGCGACAGGTCCGGCGCCGATCGGACCCCAGCCCATTCCCGATTTGAATGCAGCCGGCACGATATGCCGGTAGGTTACGTCCTTGGATCGTCTCCATTGCCGCGAGGCGTAGTCGGCAAACTGCCGCTTGCTCATTGCATAATCGTCGAACCCGAGAATTTCGGCCTCCGAGCCTACGCCCCAGATTTCCGGAGGAACCAAGCGGGATTTTGAGACGGCAATGAGGCGTTCACCCAGCCTGACGAAGGAAGCGTAATTTGCCTCCCATGCATCGTCGCCTCGTGAGCCATGCGCGAGAACCAGAATGTCGATCCCCGACGGATCGACGTTCAGGTCGCGGCCGACGCGCACAACCTCAGCCCCCGACCTTTCGAGCCGGCGGGCCAATTCGCTGCCCAGGGCGCCGGTAGCGCCGGTGACCGCAATCCGCTTGCCCCTGAGATCGATCGCCGTCCCGAAGATGACGTCGAAGAGGCTCACGAAAGACGAATAGAAGGCGTCCGGATTGACGTGATGCATCGCGTGGAAAGCCGGGCGCACGAACCACGTTCCTCGACGGCCCGAGATCCGGTCGGTTGCCATGTGATGTGTATCCAGCCCCTCCGTCCACATTCGCATGACGAAAAGACCGGTGTGAATGACACATATGATCAGCACCGGAACCGGGTCGAAGACGAAAATCCAGATGACGGTTCCGAGCAGCGAGCTGATGTACTCGGGCACGAGGTGCGCCCAGATGTTCCTCATGACCAGCTCGGGGTGGACGTTCATCTGGTCGTCGAGAAAGTCGTGATGCGTCTGGTGCCAGGACGCAAACGTGCGCAGCAGGCGGCTCGACGAGAGCCGCCACCGATGCAGCAGGTAATGGAGTACGTCAAACAGGAACGTCGACAGAAGGAAGAGTAGAACGCCCTGCCACGTCCAAAGCCACAAATAGGAAGCCATTCCCCCGAAGGCCACAATGCAAGTGATACCAGACTGACCTTAGGCTCTGGGGGTGGGGACGTCAAATGAAGGCGGGTGGAGGAGTAATGCAGGCGGAGGCCCCGACGTGAGAGCGTCGAAGCATCACTGCGTCTCCGCCCTCTTGAACGGCGTATGGCCTGCCAGCAGGCGCTGCTCCTCGCGGACAGACGCCCTTTCGTGTTGAACGAAACTGGCAACCGCGTCGCGCAGGCCCTCGTGCCCGATCCAGTGGATCGAACGGGTAGTCGTCGGCTCGTAGCCGCGGGCGAGCTTGTGCTCGCCTTGGGCGCCCGCCTCGACCGTTTTCAGGCCGTGGGCGAGCGCGAATTCGATGGCCTGATAATAGCATAGCTCGAAATGCAGGAATGGAACGTGACGCGTCGCACCCCAATAGCGGCCGTAGAGCCGTTCGTTGCCAATGAGGTTCATCGTCCCGGCGATGGGGGTTAGCCCATCGTAGGCGAAGATCAGAACAATGCGGTCTGCCATCGCCTCGGAAAGCAGGGAGAAGAAGCGGCGGTTCAGGTACGGGCGCCCCCATTTCCGGCTGCCCGTGTCCATGTAGAAATCGAAGAACGCGTCCCAAACGGCTTCGGTGAGGTCGCGCCCGGTGAGCCAGCGGACCTGCAACCCGCATAACGCGTCCCGCCGCTCCCGGCGGGTGATCTTGCGGTGCCGCGACGACAGGCTCTGGAGGTAATCCTCGAAATTGGCATAGCCGCGGTTGTGCCAGTGAAACTGCGTATCGTGACGCACGAGCCAGCCCGCGGCTTGCGCCAGCTCGGCCTCGTCGTCCGGCACGAAGGTGGCGTGGACGGAGGAGACGCCGTTGGCGTCCGCAATGCCGGCGGCAGCGTCCAGGAGGGCGCTCCTGACCGCCGGATCGCCGTCGCGCGCGAGGAGCTTGGGTGCGGGCACCGGTGTGAACGGCACGGAGGACTGGAGCTTCGGGTAGTACCGCCCTCCGGCGCGGGCGAAAGCGTCCGCCCAGCCGTGGTCGAAGACGTACTCGCCCTGCGAATGCGACTTGAGGTACATCGGCATGATGCCTGCGATCTCGCCGCCTGGATCGGTGAGGACGAGATGCTGCGGCTGCCAGCCGGTCCGCCTCGTCGCGCTCCCGCTCTCCTCGAGTGCGAGGAAGAATGCGTGATCGAGGAACGGGTTATCCGGCTTTCCTTCGGTAGATGGTACGATCCGGTTCCACCCGCCCGCGTCGATGGCGGCCGTCGCGTCGACAAGGCTCGCCCGGAAGCGGGGTTCAGCCATCGGGATCGAATCCCTCGAAGACGATCTGGTCGGCGCCGGCGGCGGCGAGGCGGCGCTCTTCGGGCGAGCGGATCGTCCAGGTGGTAACCGGAACCCCGAGACCCCGGAACAGGCGCACCGCGGCCGCGTCTAGCGCTTCCCGGTAGCACGAGATGAAGTCGAACCGCGTCCAGGGCCAGTGCAGCAGGTGCCGCAAGACGAAGCGCTGGCCGCCTGTCAGGTCGCTGTCCCAATCGGGTTGGTCGTATTTGTAGGTGATGATGCCCACCGGGCCCTCGAAACCGAAGCGACGCGCGAGGGCGATGAGGTTTGGATGAAAGCTCATGACCGTCACCGGTCCCACGTATCCCGCCAGCGCCTCGACGGCCCGCCGCGCCAGGGTTTCGTTCATGGCGGCAGTGGGTTGCCGCTTGAGCTCGACCTGCAGCAGCGTGCGGCCCCCGATCTGCGAGAGGAATTCGCCGAACGTCTGCGGCCGGTCTCCGGCAGCGCTTCCCAGTAGCGGCGTTGCGGTCAGCTCGGCCGCTGTGAGACTGCCGACCGGCCCGTTGACGCCGGTGAGCCGCCCGAGGTCGTCGTCGTGAAAAACCATGGGCACGCCGTCACGCGACAGCTGCAAGTCGCATTCGACAGAAAAGCCGCGCCCGATCGCCCGCTCGAAGGCGGTGCGCGAGTTCTCGATTACGCCGTTGTCGCGGTCGTGCAGGCCGCGGTGGGCGATCGGCCGGTCAAAGCTTGGTCGGCGAGGCATGGTGACCCGAGACATGGTGCCGGACGGCAGGAGGTCAAGGCCGATTGCCGTCGGCATCAACCCTCGATTTCGACAATCCCCTCGACTTCGACTGCCGCCCCGAGCGGCAGGGCGGCCATCCCGACCGCGGACCGGGCGTGCTTGCCCCGGTCGCCGAGAACCATGACGAGCAGGTCGGAGGCGCCGTTCGCGACGAGGTGCTGCTCGCTGAACTCGGGCGTCGAAGCGACGAAGACCGTGAGCTTGACGATCCGTACTTTGCCGAGATCCGCAGCCCCGTTGTAAACGATCTGGCTCAGGAAATTCACCGCGCAAAGCTCGGCGGCATTGGCACCCTGGACGACGTTCATCGTCTCGCCGAGGCGGCCGGTGACCGGTCCGGAGTCGTTCGAGGAAATCTGGCCGGAAATGTAGAGCGTGTTGCCGACCCGCACGACCGGAATGTAGCTCGCGGCCGGCGGCCGGGGCTGCGGCAGCTCGTAGCCGTATTCGCGGAGCTTCTCGATAGGCGTGCTCATCTGGTCTTCCTCGAATGTTCGTGTCGTTCAGCGCTGGGCTTCGCCGGGATCATCCCGCCCGGGAGGGGCCGGCGCAAGCCGAATCCGGCCAGCAGGGAGCTTGGCTTCATCCGGCCGGATTCAGGCGCGCCCAGACGCGCATGAAATCCTCGGCCCGAAGGCCGCGGTGGGCGCAAAGCGCGAGCAACAGGTGCTCGTTCTGGGCGAAATAATCGATGACGCCAAGCGCCAGGTGCTCCGATCCGACGGCCGCCCGCAGGGCATCCGGCGTGTAGCCGCTGGCGACCATGAATTCGGCGAGCCGATCGGCATCCTCTGCCAGATAGGCGAGGCCGAGGTCGGCGAGGTGCTGCGGCGTGAGCTGGCCGTTCTTCGGCATTTCGGGCCCTGTTTGAGCTTTCGTAATGCATTGATGTTAACCGGGAGATGGGGCAGAAGACGAGTGCCTCAACCGCGTCTCCGTCCGGGCGAGAGGAGTGGATGCCCAAGACCGTCATGATCGTTGAGGACAACGAGCTCAACATGAAGCTCTTCAACGATCTCCTCGAATCCCGCGGCTATTCCATCATCCAGACCCGCAACGGCATGGAGGCGCTCGGGCTCGCGCGCGCGCACCGTCCC
>CAYRNE010000132.1:0-7374 GCA_964425245.1 uncultured Devosia sp. | reverse complement strand
GACGGCATCGCGGTCGAAGGCGTGCGGCTCGCGATGGAGAACTTGTCCAGGGTCGCCGCCGATCCCAACGACATCGAAGCGCGCGGCCACATGATGAGCGCCGCGGCGATGGGTGCGACCGCGTTCCAGAAGGGTCTCGGCGCGATCCACTCGCTGTCGCATCCCGTGGGGTCGCTTTACGACACCCATCACGGCATGACCAACGCGGTTTTCATGCCCTATGTCCTGATGGTGAACCGCGATGCGATCGAGGGCCGGATCGGCCGGCTTGCCGCATACTGCAACCTGCCCGGAACGTTCGAAGCCTTCCTCAACGCCATCCTCGCGCTGCGCCAGAAGCTCGACGTGCCGCACACGCTCAAGGACTTCAAGGTGCCGGGCGACCAGCGCGACGTGATCGCGGAGAAGGCGATCGTCGACCCGACCGCCGGCGGCAACCCGGTGAAACTCACCAAAGAGCTGGCGCTGGAAATCTTCGACCGCGCAATGGAGGGGCGGCTTTAGCCAGCCACTTCCGCCACGGTCGCCGCGGCGCCCTTGTCGTAGAGCGACGCGAGGTGGCGCGTGACGGTCACCCGGAACACTTCATTGGTTGCCAGGTCGTCGCCGAAGATCTCGCGCACCGTCAGCAGGCTGTCGGCAAGCCCGTCGCCGGTGCGGCTCGCGTCGTCGGCGATCGCTCGCAACCGGCCGGCCAGCGGGTCCTTCACCTCGATCGGACTGCCGTCCTCGCCGATGCCGGTGACGTAACGCATCCAGCCGGCAACACCGAGCGCGAGGCGCCCGATCCCCTGCCCCGCCGCCAGCCTGTCGCGAATCGTACCGAGCAGCCGCTGCGGCAGCTTCTGGCTCCCGTCCATGGCGATCTGCCAGGTGCGGTGCCTGAGTGCGGGATTGGCGAAGCGCTTTAGCAGCCGGTCCCGATAGGCTTCGAGGTGGGCGCGCGGCATGGGCAGGGTCGGCATGACCTCTTCGGTCATCAGACCATGGATCAGGCGCCGGAAGGCAGGATCGCCGATGGCGTCCGACACGTGCTCGTGGCCGGCGAGGTAGCCGAGATAGGCGAGCGTCGAGTGGCTGCCGTTGAGCATCCTGAGCTTCATGAGCTCGTAGGGCTCGACGTCGGCGACGATCTCTGCGCCGGCCTCCTCGAACGGCGGGCGGCCGGCCGCGAAATCGTCCTCGATCACCCATTGCGTGAAGGGCTCGGTCATGATGGGCCAGGCGTCCTCGAGCCCGGTCAGCTCCGCGACCAGCGCCCGGTCGGCATCCGTCGTCGCCGGCACGATGCGGTCGACCATCGTCGAGGGGAAGCGCACATTGTCGCGCACCCACTCGCCCAATGCCGGGTCGCGCAGGTCGGCCAAGCGCGTGACGATCCGTTTCGTCGTTCGGCCGTTCGCGGGCAGGTTGTCGCAGCTCATAACGGTGAAAGCCGCCGTTCCTGCCGCCCGTCGCAATTCCAGGGCGCGCACGATGACTCCCGGCGCGCTCACCGGCTCGCCCGGATTATCGAGATCGTGGATGATGTCGGGGTGATCCTCGTCCAGCTCCCCGGTCGCGGGGTCGTGACAATAGCCCTTTTCGGTCACGGTGAGCGAGACGATCCGGATGGAAGGATGGGCCATCAGCTCCAGGAGTTCGCTGCGCTGCGTCGTGGCGTCGAGCACATCGAGGATTGACCCAACGACGCGGCAGCTGGTGCCTGAAGCATCGCGAACGGCGATGGTGTAAAGAAAATCCTGCGGCTCCAGCGCCTGCTTGGTGTCCGGGCGGCGAAGCGACGCGCCGACGATCGCCCAAACCGGGTGCCGCGCAACGAGGTCATCGACATAGACCGCCATGTGGGCCCGGTGGAAGGCGCCGATGCCGAGGTGTACGATGCCGGGCGTCAGCTTTGTGCGATCGTAGGCAGGCTTGGCGATGCCGGAAGCCAAGGCGAGAGAGGCGGTTGAAAGTCGGTGCATGAGGCCAGTTTCCATTGACGCGGCGCGACCTTACCGGCTGATTCCGACCCACGCCAGCCGCGCGATTGCCAGTTCCGTTCTTCCCCGGCATAAGCGCCTGAGACACGACGGAGACAATCTGTGAGAAAGCGGTTCGTCAGCATCGGGGAGTGCATGATCGAGATGGCCGGCGGCGCCGACCGGATGTACCGGATGGGCTTTGCCGGCGACACGCTCAACACCGCCTGGTATGCGCGGGCGCTCCTTCCCGCCGACTGGCAGGTCGACTACGTGACGGCCCTCGGTGACGACATCTATTCGCACCAGATGCGCGCCTTTTTCGGCAAGGCCGGCATCGGCACCGCGCATATCCAGGAGATCGAGGGAAGGCGGCCCGGGCTCTATCTCATCCACCAGCACGAGGGCGACCGGCAATTCACCTATTGGCGCGGGCAATCGGCCGCGCGCCAGCTTGCCGACGACCCGGAAGCGCTCGAACGTGCGCTCGACGGCGCCGGGATCGTCTACTTCTCCGGCATCACGCTCGCCATTCTTGCGCCGCGGGCGCGAGGGCAGCTGATGAAGGCGATCGTCAAGGCGCGCGGCGAAGGGGCCCGCGTGGTCTTCGACACCAACCTCCGCCCGGCCCTCTGGACTTCACAGGAGATCATGGCTTCGACCCTCACGGCGGCGGCCACCATTTCCGACGTGGTGCTTCCGACACATACAGACGAAACGCCGGTATTCGGCGACGCCTCGCCGGAAGCCACGGCGCAGCGCTATCTCGATATCGGGGTCGAGGAGGTGGCGGTAAAGAACGGGGCAGACCCGGCTCTCGTCGCCACCGGCTCGCTTCGGGAAGCGGTGCCCTCCGGCAAGGCCACGGTGGTCGACGCAACCGGCGCGGGAGATTCCTTCAACGGGGCGTATCTCGCGGCGCGCGTCACGGGGGCCGGCCCGGTGGAGGCGGCGCGGCGCGCTCATAGAGTCGCGGGCGTCGTGATCGGCCACCCCGGCGCGCTGGTCGATCCTGCGCTTGTCAGCGCCTGATTTCCCGCCCGTCGCGCCCATAGAGTTCGTGCGCGCCTTGCTCGGCGGCGCCCCGCTCAGCCGGCGTGCGGGTGCGCCAGCGCAGCCAGGCATACCCGATTGCGCCGCCGAGGATAGCGGTCCCGCCCACAATGGCGAGGAAGTACATGATGGTCGGCAGGTCCAGCATTGCGGCCCTCCTTTTCGGGAATGGAACGGCGAGAGCGGTGCCGGGGTTGCAGCGCCCGCGGTCAGAACATGCCATCTCCGGCGGCGATGTAGTCGAGCTCTTCGGGCGAGGAATCCCGGCCGAGCGCCTGATTGCGGCGCGGGTAGCGGCCAAAGCGCAGCAGGCAGTCGCGGTGCGCGACCTCGTACTTCAGTGTCTCTTCGTCACCGAGTTCGGTGAAGAGCCGCATCGCCTCTTCATGGATAACGAGCGACTCCGAGTGCATGTACGGCATGTACAGGAACTTGCGCCGCACCGGCTCGATGCGGCGATCGTAGCCACCCGCCACGGCCTCCTGCGCGAGAACGAGCGCCATGCCGTCGGTCGCAAAGGCGCGTGCGCTGCCCCGGTAGAGCTGGCGGGAGAACTGGTCGAGCACGATGATCTCGGCGAGGCGCCCCTCGGGCGTCCCGCGCCAGGTCCAGCCCTCCCCGCGCGCGACATGCTCATGCGTGGCGGCGAAGCGGGCAGCCAGCTTCGCGTCGAACTCCGGCTTGGCGGAGAACCAGTCCTCGGGCCCGTGCTCCTCGAACCAGAACCGGATAACTTCGACAGAATCCCGAACGTCCATTGCACTCACCGCCTCTTCATCATTCGTTTTCCATCCGTGCACAGGATTGCTACGCGGTTGCGAGACTATCGTTCTCGCCTCAAACGGCAAGGAAGCTCAAAATGCGACTGATCAAGCTCGACGGGCACGAGGGCCCGGTCTATGTCAATCCCGAGCACGTCGTCGCCGTTCGCAAGGCGTTGCGCGATACCAAGGTCGATACCGTCTCGGGTTCGTTCACGGTGCACGGCGACCCGGCGCAGATCGCGCGGCTGCTTGGCGCGGAAGAGCTCCAGGTCGAAATTTCCGGCCGCAAGCTGATCGAGGGCTGATCCGCGCGAGGACTGTGGAAGCGCGCACCGGCGACCGGCACAAGCAGGCCGTTCGACTGCGGAGGGTATCTTGAATTTTGCCAGCGACAACTGGGCGGGCGCCACCGGGGCCGTGATGGCCGCAATTGCGCGGCACAACGGGGGCTTTGCACCCGCCTACGGCGGGGACGACGTCACCGCCTCCGTGAAGCGCCGCTTCTCGGAAATCTTCGAGCGGAACGTCGAGGTTCATTTCGTCGCGACCGGCACGGCGGCCAATTCGCTGTGCATGGCGGCGCTGGCGCGGCCGGGCGGCCTGGTTTTCTGCTCGAGCGAGGCACACCTTCACAACGACGAGTACGGCGCGACCGAGTTTCTTACGGGCATGAAGCTCGTCACCGTCCCTGCCCCCGCCGGAATCATTACCCCGGATGCCCTGGCGAGCATGCTTGCCCGCTATCCGGCGGAGGGCCGTACCGGGCCGGCGGTTGCGCTCACGCTGACCAACGCCACCGAGTGCGGCACGGTTTACCGCCCCGGTGCGGTGGCCGCGCTTGCCGACCTTGCGAAGCAACGGGGCCTGACGGTGCACATCGACGGCGCCCGCTTCGCGAACGCCGTCGCGGCGACCGGGGCAAGCCCGGCGGAGCTGACCTGGAAATCCGGCGTCGACCTCATGAGCTTCGGGGGCACCAAGAACGGATGCCTCGGGGCGGAGGCAATCGTCGTCTTCGAGCCCGGACGTTTTCCGGACCTGCTCCTCCAACGCCAGCGCGCCGGCCATGTCGTCAGCAAAGCGCGCTTCGTCGCGGCGCAGTTCGAAGGCTACTTTGACAACGATGGCTGGCTGAAGACGGCGGCGCATGCCAATGCCATGGCGGCGCGGCTCAGCGAGGGAATCCGCAGAAGCAACGGCGCGCGCCTTGCCTGGGAGAGCCAGGCGAACGAGGTTTTCCCGATCCTCAGCAAGACCATCATCGCCAAACTGCGCGCCGCGGGCGCGACACTCCATGAGTGGCCCGCCGAAGGCGTGGGAGTCGACGAGGACTGCGTGCGGCTCGTCACCAGCTTCGCAACCAGCGAGGCCGAGGTCGACCGCTTCCTCGGCCTGCTTTAGCCGACGACCACCTTGATGAGATTCCGCGAGGGATCGCGCACGCGGAAGCCGCCGCCGGTATCCTCGGTCTTGTAGCCAAGGCCATCCAGGCGTCCCTGCACATCGGCAAGCGTCGCAGCATCGGGCACGACGATCTGGAACCAGCGCAGTCCCGCTGCGTCGGACGGACCGGGCTCGGCGTTGCGCCCGGACCAGATGTTGAACGCGATCGAATGGGGCATGTAGTCGAGTCCCACATCGCCCATGCCGAACTGACGCATGATGAAAAGGCCGCCGAAGCCGAGACCGTCGCGGTAGAAGCGCATCGCCGCGTCGAGGTCGTTCACGTGGAGATGGACGTGCCCGATGCGCGTGCCGGCCGGCATGCGTGGCTCGGCCACCGGCGTCTCGCCGAGCTCGGCAAGCAAACCGTCCACATCGATCGGCTCGCGCCCCGAATGGGGCGATCCGTCCGCCGCGCGCACGTAAAAGCCTTCCTCGGCTCCCCCGATGCGCCCGCGCCAGGGCGTCTCGAAGGTGATCTCGATGCCGTTGCCGTCATGGTCCCACAGATAGATCGCCTCGGAAACAAGATGATCGGTCGGAGAAACGCGCACGCGATGCCGCAGCGCGCGCACGAAGAACTGTGCGAGGTCCTTGCGCGTGGGCACGTGGATCGCAACGTGATAAAGGCCGGTGGTGCGTTCAACCACCGGCCGTTTCGCGCCGAGCTCGAGCAGGATGAGCACCTTGCCGCCGGCCGCGAGCGACACCGACTCTTCGCCGTCGAACGCGACGTCGAGGCCGACGACATCGCGCCAGATGGCAAGTGCCTGTTCCTTGTCGGTCACCGCAAGGCGCACGGGCGCGAGCGTCGTCGTCAGCGGCAGCTTCGGCGCCGATCGCACGGCGACCTGGGATTCGACGGTGATCATCTCAATCTCCACGGCATGCCCGTATATAGTCTCGCCGTCAGGCCCTTGCCACAGCCGGCCGTTCTGCATTGCCGAAATCATCGTTCGACGGCGGGCTCGTGATCGGTGGCCGCACTCGCACCGCCTGGCCGGGCTTGACGGTACGCCTCCAGCGTTTCATCGACTTGGCGGTTCCCCATGGTGTGACATACTCGCTGCAAGCCATACCAGGGAGGACGCCGGCCCATGACAACGACCCTCAGCGCAGCCACCCACGAGAAGCTGATGGGCGTCTCCTGCGCGACGCTGACGACGGCGCTGTTCAAGCGCGGCCTGCGCAACACGTTCCTGCAGGACGTGCATCCCGTTGCGGACAAGGGCCGCAACATGGTCGGCCCGGCCTTCACGCTGCGCTACATCCCGGCGCGGGAAGACCTCAACGGGCTCTCCGTCTTCCGCAATCGTGAGCATCCGCAGCGTGTCGCAATCGAGAAGTGCGGCGAGGGGCATGTGCTCGTCATGGACAGCCGCCGCGATCCGCGCGCTGCATCCGCCGGCGAAATCCTCGTCACGCGGCTGATGGTTCGCGGTGCGGCGGGGGTGGTCACCGACGGTGGCTTCCGCGACAGCGCCGGCATAGCGGCCCTCGATTTTCCCGCCTACCACAATCGCCCATCATCGCCAACGAACCTCGTCCACCACCAGGCCATCGACATGCAGGTGCCGATCGGCTGCGGCGGTGTGCCGGTGTTTCCCGGCGACATCGTGGTCGGCGACAGCGAGGGCGTCGTGATCATTCCAGCGCATCTCGCCGACGAGGTCGCGGAGGAAGCCTGGGAGATGACGATCTTCGAGGATTTCGTCAGCGAGCGTGTTCGCGCCGGCCAGTCGATCATGGGACTTTATCCGCCGACGGACGAGAGCAACCTCGAAACGTTCCGCGCGTGGCGGGCGGACAATGGGCGTTAGAGGATCCCGGCCTCCATGCCGGCTCCGCCCGACCGGGGTTGGCGGGCGGAACCGGACTTTGCCGTCAGGCCACGACGATCCTGCGGCGATATTCTGACGCGAGCCAGACGAGCACCACGGCCGCCGCGATACCAGCTGCCATCTGGGCCCAGTCGATCCGCCCGGCGAGTTGGGCGAGCAGGCTCGTGGCACTGAATGCTTCCGGGGTCGCGAAGGTGTGGAACAAGTCCGCCCTGTCGAAGCCGAACTGCACGCGTGAACCCAGGAAGTCGAGAATGTAGCCGCCCGACGGCACCCCGTTTGGCAGGAGCAGGCTGCCGAGAATGCTGC
>CAYRNE010000131.1:0-7404 GCA_964425245.1 uncultured Devosia sp. | reverse complement strand
GCGGGCAGCCCAGCGCCTCCATGGCGACCTCGACCTGGGATTCGAGATCCCAGAGGTTCTGGCTGTCGATGATGTCCTGGAGCTTGGTCGCCTCGTCGGCGGTCTCGTCGGAATAGTTCATCATCAGCTCGTTGTAGCGGTCGAGGACGTCCTTTTTCTCCTTGACGCCGGTTATGACGTTGCCGAGCACGTTGAGCGCCGGGTCGAGCTGCGGCTCCTGCGGCAGGTAGCCGATGCGGGCGCCTTCGGCGGCCCAGGCCTCGCCGGTGAACTCGGTCTCCACCCCGGCCATGATCTTCAAGAGCGTCGATTTGCCCGAGCCGTTGGGACCGAGCACGCCGATCTTGGCGTCCGGGTAGAAACTGAGGTTGATGTTGTCGAGGACCTTCTTGCCGCCGGCATAGGCCTTCGACAGACCGTGCATGTGGTAGATGAACTGGCGCGCCATATCGGCTGCTGCTCCCGCCGCTGAGACTGAAGGGAAAGGAAATCAGGCGGCTATGTAGGTGAGTTGCCGCTCAAGGGCAACGGGGCCGCGAAACGGTGGACCGCGCTGGCAGCGGCGGTCGCGTTTGCGCAGTGGCCGCCTTTTTGGCCCAGCTAGCGGACCACCTCGTCCAGCAGCCATCTGGCGATGGGCCAGCAGCGCCGGAAGTGCTCGACGGCAGCCGGCCCGAAACCGGCGTCGTAGGCGATCTCCGCCGGCGCCTCGTAATGGGCGTAGAGCGCCTCGTAGAGGAGATACTCCGCACGAGGATGGTCCTTGTGGTAGCCGCGCGGCACCTGCCGGCGGGTCTTGCCGCCGACGACGTAGGGGCCGCTCGCGCGGACCTGCTCGACCGCCTCGACCAGCGCCTCGCCGGCACCCTCGGCAACGACGGCGTCGCGGAAGCGCGTGAGCATCTCGCCCTGGATCGCGTGCATGCCGGTGCCGAGCCAGAGCATGGAGGGCGTCAGCCGCAGAAAGAAGCCGGGCGCAGTCCAGCCCCTGTTCTCGCCATGCCAGAACCACAGATCGAGATGGTCCTTGTAGGGCCGCTTGTCCTTCGAGAAGCGGATGTCGCGGTTGATGCGCATCATCGAGCGGCCGATCCTCGGCTCGAATCCGACGCCGGGGGAAATCTTCCTGAGTTCGGGGCCGACGGCTTCGATGAAGGCGCGGCCCGCTTCGACATAGCCCGCCTCGTAGAGGGCGCGGTTGGCTTCGAACCAGCCCTTCTCGTTATGATCGGAAATGCCGACGAGGAAATCTGCCGTCTGCCGCGGGAAACCGGCGAAACTTGCCATCTCGTGCCGCCCTGCTTCTTCGATGATGGTGTCGCGGACTATGAAGTCCGGCCTTGGCAGTGGCAAGCGCGCCGGCGCGACGAAGCCGGTCTCGTAGAGCGCGCGGTTGGCGGCCAGCCACCACTCCTTGTCGTTGTGCCCGGCGGCCCCCTCGAGAACGCGAAGGTCTCGGGCGGAAATCCGCCGAAGCCGGTCAAGCGGCGCCTTCGAGCTCCGGACATTCCATCACCTCGATGGAATTGCCGGGCAGGAGCTGCAGATGGGGGTGCCCGGCAAAGAGCGCTGCCGCCGCGTCGTGCGAGTCCGCTTCGACGATGGCGTAGCCGACCAGCATGTTGCGCGTCGGGGCAATGCCGCTGGTCTGCACCCGAAGCGTCGCACCGAGCGGCGCGCCGGGGTCGACAATTGCGGCCTCATTTTCCGCCATCCATCGCGCCCAGTCGGCCATCAGCGCGTTGATGCGCTCCTCGGAGAGCGATGCCTTCTCTTCAGGATCGGCCGCGCCGACGTAAAGGGCGAGGTACTTCACGGTGCTGCCTCGATCCAGACGGGGATGGATTTGAAGGCCGGCGTCCGGCTGCGCGGATCGACGGCGGTCGCGCTCAGCACGTTTGCTTCGGGGAAGTAGGCGAGCGCGGAACCGCGGGGCAAATCGAACGGCGTCGCGACCGCGCTCATCCGGCCCTGCGCCGAGCGCACGACGACCCGCTGGCCGGAAACCACACCGAAAGCACCCATGTCCTCGCGATTGAGGAACACGGCATTGCGGGGGGCGCGGGTGCGGTACGTGTCGTGCTCCTCATAGACGATGGTGTTGAACTGTCCTTCGCTGCGCACCGACGCCAGCGTCAGCGGCGCGTCGGCGGCAGCCGGCAGCGGTGTAACGACGAAATGCGCCTTGCCGTCCCCGGTTCCGAACGTCGGCGCATGCAGGATCCGGCCCGCGATGTGGAACTCGCGTTTCGCGACATCGATGTCGGCCAGCGCCTCCATGCCGGGAACGATCTTCGCGATCGCCTCGCGCACCTTGCGGTGCTGCTTGAAGGCCGAAAAGTCGATGCCGCAATCGGGCACCATGATCTCCGCCAGCTCGGCAAGGATCACCGTCTCCGGCCGCACGTTCCGGAGCCGCCTGATGCCGCCGTCGGAGAGGCGCACGTAGTTGAACATCGACTCCTGTGTCGTCGGCGACCATTCCTCGTCGCGCGCCGTGACCGGCAGGACCAGCGACTCCCCTTCCCCGAGCCCATGGACGTGGCCGCGGTTGAGCGTCGTGGTGAGGAACAGCTTGAAGCCGATGCGGCCCATGGCGCGGGTCGCGAATGCCGTGTCAGGCGTTGCGCCCCAGAGGTTGCCGCCCATCATCACGGCAGCATCGATCTCGCCGCGTTCCGCCGCTTCGAGCCCGGCCATGGTGTCGTAGCCTTTGGCGCGGCCGAGTTTGACACCGAAAGCCGTCTCCATCGCGGCGAAGACCTCCGCAGAGACGACCGGCTTCACCCCTATCGTGCCGATCCCCTGGACGTTCGAGTGGCCCCGCAGCGGCAGAAGTCCCGCGTGGCGGCGGCCGACCATGCCGCGCAGCAGCGCGAGGTTGGCGATGGCCTCGACATTGGCGACGCCGTGGGTGTGATGGGTCATTCCCATGCCCCAGGCGAAGACGACGTTCTGTCGCTCGGCGTAGCGGGCTGCGACGCGTTCGATGGCCTGGCGGGGTACGCCGCAGCGGGCGGCGATCTCGTGCCAGCCGAGTGCGTCGAGATCGGCTCGGAACGCTTCAAAATCCGCACCGTGCGCGGTGATGAAGGACCGGTCCTCGGCGCCCATTGCGAGCACGGCTTTGGCCAGCCCCTTGAACAGCGCGACGTCGCTGCCGATACGCGGCTGCAGATAGTCCGAAGCGATCTCGTCGCCGCCCTTGAGCATCGAGGCGGGCGATCGGGGCACCGCGAATTTCACGAGCCCCGGCTCCCTGGCCGGATTGATGACGATAACGTCGCCGCCCCGGTCGCGGCAGTGCTTCAGCATGTGGATGAAGCGCGGGTGGTTCGACGCCGGGTTGGCGCCGATGACGAAGATGCAGTCGGCACCCCTCAGGTCTTCGAGCTCGACGGTAGAGGTACCCTTCCCGATCGTGCTCGCGAGCCCGACGCTCGTTGCCTGATGGCAATAGTAGGAGCAGTTGTTGACGTTGTTGGTGCCCCAGGCGCGGGCCAGCAGCTGGAAGACGAACCCCGCTTCGTTGGACGAGCGTCCCGAGGAATAAAAGAACGTCCGCGCCGGGTCGGTGCCGGCGAGTTGTTCGGCAGCATAGGCGATCGCCCAGTTCCACGAGACAGGCCGGTATCGGCCGGAGCCGGCCGAGCGGAAGATCGGCGTATCGAGGCGCCCGAGCCGCTCCATCTCCCGTCCCGACAGCGCCGCGAGGTCATCGATCCGATGCTCGAAGATCTCGCGCGGGATCGGCGGCTGAATGTCGGTCGATTGCGCCTGCACCGATTTGTTGCAGACCGACGGGAACTCGCCGAGCTCATTGGTCATGCCGCCCATCTGGCCGCCCATACCATAGGCGCACGCCTTGCAGGTGTTCTTGCTGGAGAGCGCCTTCGCCGCCTTGCCGACGCCGATCTGGCGGACCGTCGCCAGCGTATAGAGCACCTTCTTGGCACCACCGCCGACGACGCGGGCGCCCTCGTCCACTGCCATGACCGTTCCTCCGCCGGCGATAGTGGCCGCGCATGAACGCGACCGCAAGGCTTGGCAACCGGTAGCGAAGCCGCTGGGCGCAAGGCCGGGCTGCCGGGCGGCCGCGGGGCGCCGTCGAGCGCGGGACCGGCGTTGGCGGCAGCCGCGCCGCAATGCTAATCTCGGCGCGATGGATGCATTCGAGCTGCTCGGCAAGGGCGATCTCGACGGGCTGCGGGCGGCGCTCGAGGCCGACCCCGCGCTTGCCCGGACGCGGCACGCGTCCGGGGCCTCGCTGCTCGCCTTTGCGCATTACGCCGGCAAGCCCGAGGCGGCTCCGCTCATCCGCCGGCACGTCGACGCGCTGGACCCCTACGATGCGATCATCGCCGACGATATCGGCGCGGTCCACCGGGCCCTCGACGGCGGCTGGGACGGCAATGCGCTCTCCCCCGACGGATTCACGCCGCTCGGCCTCGCCGCCTTCTTCGACCGGCCGGCGATCTTCAGCCTGCTGCTGCAGCTGACGAGAGACGTGAACCATCGCGCGGAGAACGCGCAACAGGTTGCCGCTCTTCATGCGGCAGTCAGCCGGCGGAACGCCGCCATGGTCGAAGCGCTGCTGCGCGCCGGCGCCGACCCGGACCTCACGCAGGCCGACGGCTTCACGCCGCTCCACGTCGCCGCGGCGAACGGGGATGCGACGATCGTCGGCCTGCTCCTGCTCTTTGGTGCCGATCCGGGGCTGAGGAACCTGAAAGGCGAAACGGCGATCGATTTCGCCAGATAGCGGGGACACGAATGGCTCGCGATGCGGCTGGAGGCCCTGCCGGAATGAGTGCGCCTGAACTTACCGTGATTTAACGTGCGCCGACTCGCAGCGATGCTAATCTCGCCGCATCGCTGCGGAATCGCTCGCCGGATCCGGCGTCGCCTACTGGAAAGACCCCATTGCTCAGACAGCTGCTGATCTCATTCGCCTTGCTCGTTGTCGCGGGCGCCGCCTACGTCTTTCTTGTCCCCGGTTCGAACGAAACACTGGCACGCTTCGGCATCTCGCTGCCCGTGTCGGCAGCAACCAGCGAGCAGCCGGATGGGCAGGCTGCACGCCCGCGCCAGAACGGCGGCGGCGCGGGAGTTCAGCGGCGCGGCGGCCGCGAGCTGGTCGTCGTCACCGCCCCGGTGACCCTCGCCACCATCAACGACCGCCTGACCGCAATCGGCGAGGGCGAGGCGGCGCATTCGGTGACCGTGATGTCGCCGGCGTCCGGCACGTTGCGGGAGGTCCTCGTGCGCCCGGGCGACTCGATCGAGGCGGGCGCGGAGATCGGCCGGCTCGACGACGACGCCGAGAAGATCGCCTTCGCGCGTGCCGATCTTGCCCTGCGCGACGCCGAAGCCGCGCTCAGTCGGACGCAGGAACTGGCGGCGGCCAACGCCGCCACCGCCGTGCAGACGAACGCCGCCCAACTCGCCGCCGAGAATGCGCGGCTCGAGATGCAGAACGCCGAGCTCGCCCTCGCCAGGCGCACCATCGTCAGCCCGATCGCCGGCACGGTGGGCCTGTTCCAGGTCAGCGCCGGCAATGCCGTCACCCCGCAGACGATCGTCACGACGATCGAGGACAACGAGCACATCCTCATCAGCTTCTGGGTGCCGGAGCGCTATGCGACCGCGATTACCGTCGGTGCGGCCGTGCAGGCCGCTGCCGTCGCCCTGCCGGGCGTCACCATGGCCGGCGAGATCGTGGCGGTCGACAACCGCATCGACCCGGCGAGCCGTACCCTCAAGGTGCAGGCGCGCATCCCCAACGAAGGCGGCCGGCTCCGCCCCGGAATGAGCTTCTCGGTTGCCATGCGTTTCCCCGGCGAAACCTTCCCCTCGGTCGATCCGCTGGCCATCCAGTGGTCGTCGGAGGGCGCCTACGTCTGGCAGTATGCCGAGGGAAAGGTCGAGCAGGTCTTTGTCGAGATCATCCAGCGCAATTCCGACGGCGTCCTGGTGAAGGGCGACATCGGCGATGGCGATGCCGTCGTCACGCAGGGCGTGCAGCAGCTCTCTGCCGGCGCCGCGGTGCGGCTGCTCGAGGACCTCGGCGCCGGGACCGAGGGGCAGCAGTCGTGAGGGCGGCCGCATGTCGATAGCCAGCCAGAACGAGCGCGGCGGCGTTATCGCCAGCCTTTTCGTGCGCCGCCCCGTGCTGGCGGTCGTGATCAATGCGCTGATCATCGTCGCCGGCCTCGCCGCCTTCTTTGGCGTCGAGGTGCGCGAACTGCCGAGCGTCGAACGCCCCACGGTCTCGATCCGCACGAGCTTCCCGGGCGCCGCGGCCGAGACGGTCGACCGCGAGATCACCGCTGTGATCGAGGGTGTCGTTGCCCGCATCCAGGGCGTCTCCTCGATCTCGTCGGACTCCAATTACGGCAGCAGCCGCGTCTCCATTACCTTCGCCGACGGCGTCAACCTCGACAACGCCACCTCGGATATCCGGGACGCGGTGGGCCGGATCGCCAACCGCCTGCCGGACGGCGCCGACGCGCCGGTGATCGTCAAGGCCGACTCCAACGCCCAGGCGATCATCCAGTTATCCGTGACCTCCGACACGATGAGCCGCGACGAGCTGACGGGCTTCGTCGAGGAGGTGATTGCCGAGCGCCTCGCCGCCGTGCAGGGCGTTGCCGACGTGCAGGTCAACGGCACGCGCCAGCAGGTCTTCGAAATCGACGTCGATCAGGTGAAGCTCGCGAGCCTCGGGCTCACCGTGGCCGATATCCGCAATGCGCTCTCGACCATCGCCTTCGACAGCCCCGCCGGCTCGCTCAACGGCACGAACCAGAACATCGCGGTCCGCGCCATTTCGGAAGTCACGACGCCGGAGCAGTTCGAGAACATCACGATCCGCGATCGCGTCCGGCTCGGCGACGTGGCGACCGTCGTCTTCGCCGCGGCATCGGCAAATTCGGGGCTTCGCACCGACGGCAAATCGGGCATCGGACTGAGCATCGTGCCGCAGGCGCAGTCCAATGCCGTCGCGATCTCGGACGGCGTCACCCGCGCCGTCGCCGACCTCAACCAGAGCCTGCCCCAGGGCGTCGACCTCCGCATCTCCAGCGACGAATCCGTCTTTATCTCCGGCGCGATCGAGGAGGTCGAACGCTCGCTGGTGATCGCGGTCGTCGGCGTGATCGCGATCATCTTCCTCTTCCTGCTCGATTGGCGCGCGACCATCATCCCGGCGGTGACCATGCCGGTCGCGCTGATCGGCACGGTTGCCGGAATCTATGTCTTCGGTTTTTCGCTCAACATCCTGACATTGCTGGCGCTTGTGATCGCGACGGGGCTGGTGGTCGAGGACGCGATCGTCGTGGTCGAAAACATCTGCCGACGCCGCAGCTTGGGGCTCGGCCCGCGCGCCGCGGCCGTCCTGGGCAC